>NZ_DAMBSA010000229.1:0-6369 GCF_032054795.1 Pantoea sp. CTOTU49201 | reverse complement strand
TCAGCTTTGATGATCAGCTCTCGCAAGGTTAATCCTTCCAGCGCATAGCCACGGAAAATGGCGGCGCGGCCCTGACGACGATGCACCTGCGCCAGCTCGGGAATAAACGCGGCGGGTAACGGTTGATCCAGCGGCAAATCGCGCAGATCCACCTCGCCGCCCAGCATATCGGCCACGCGTAATCTGCCCTGCTCGTAGTTGATGCGTTCATGCTTATCGCGCAAACGGCGCGCCACGTCAGCATCGCTGTCGCCAATGATGGCGTGGAACGAGTTCATGATCAGCGGCGGATTGTGTTCGCGGCCAAAACGTCGCGCCCGCTGCTGCACATCAGCCACGAAGGTTTGCGCCGCCTCAAATGTAGGCTGGGAGGTGTAAATCACTTCGGCATAACGTGCACCGAGCGTTACGCCCGCTTCGGATTGTCCCGCCTGGAATTGCACCGGACGGCGCTGTGGCGGCGGCGGCACGTTAAGCGGACCCGCCACCTGGAAATAGTCACCGCGATAGTTAATCGGATGCAGTTTAGTGTGGTCGAGTTTAATGCCGCCGCTGGCAGTGCGCTGCACCGCCGCGCGTTCATTGGCGTCATACAGCGCGTTCATCACTTCGATAAATTCGGTGGCGCGCGCGTAGCGCTCCTGCGGTGGCGGCAGTTGGCTTTCACCGAAGTTCTCTTCGCCAACCGATGAGGTCACCGCGTTCCAGCCCGCGCGACCGCCGCTGATGTGATCGAGCGTGCCAACCTGACGCGCCAGATTATAGGGATGCAGCCAGCTGGTGCTGACGGTGGCGATCAAGCCGATATGCGACGTCACCTGGCTCAATGCCGCCAGCGCAATCAGCGGATCTTGCGTGCCGGTGGTGCCGGCTAATCCGGCCGGATCGGCCTGTAGCAAATCGGCGGTAAATAGCCCGGTGATCTTTTCGCGCTCGGCAATTTTCGCCAGTTCGATAGCGCGCGTGATGCCCACGCCCGGCTGGCTGTCATTGGCGGCGGAAATCACACTGCTGGCGCCGACCAGGGTTTTCAATTTTCTGCGATAGGTTTGCGACACAACACTCTCCTTTATAGTTGTCGCGCGAAATCCGCTTTGACATGGTTTAAGGCGTCCGCATCGGTCAGCAGACGTAAGCCGGTGCGCGCCAGCACGCGGGCGCCAATCAGCAGCGCCTGATAGCCGCGCTCAGAGTTGGCCGCTTCACGGAATGGCACGGTATGGAAAATCAGATCGTCGGGGCCGATTTTCAGCCACGGATGCGCCGTCGGCACCGCATGGCTGATGTCGCCGGCATCGGTCGAAACTTTGTTTTTCTGCGGTGACAGATCGACGTTTTCGCCCGCCGCCGTGAACTCCTCCAGCAGCAAGGCATCCAGCGCTGCGTTCAGTTTGAAATCACGTGGGCCAATTTGATGATCAATCTCAACGCGTGCGCCGGTCGCCAGCGCCACGCCTTCAGCAATGGCACGCAGACGCGGCTCAAGAGATTCCACCACTTCGCGGCTGTCCGCGCGGATGTAGTAATGCCCCGAGGCGTATTCCGGGATGACATTCGGGGCCTGGCCGCCGTTGGTGATAATGCCGTGCACGCGCACGCCATCCGGCAGTTGCTGACGCAGCACGCTGATACCGTTGTAGAGCAGCACCAGCGCATCCAGCGCGTTGATGCCTTCATGTGGCGCGCTGGCAGCGTGCGACGGCTTGCCGTAGAAGTGGAAATAGAGATGATTATTGGCGAGCGTCGATTCGGTCAGCCGGGTTTTGCCCGCGGGATGCACCATCAGCGCCACGTCGACATCTTTGAGGTATCCGGCTTCGACAAAGCGCTTTTTTACGTTGCCTTTCGGGCCGCCCGGTCCGGCTAATCCGCCCTCTTCCGCTGGCGTACCTAACACCACCACACGGCCACCGGTTTGATCCAGCACCTGCGCCAGCGTGATGGCGGCCGCCACGCTGGTGGTGCCGATCAGGTTGTGACCGCAGGCGTGGCCGATGCCGATCAGCGCATCATATTCTGCGAGAAAAGCGATGGTTGGGCCCGGTTTGTCGCTGGCCTTAACCGCATAGAACGCCGTTTCGTGGCCGGCGACGTTGCGCGTGACGTCAAAACCCTGCGCCGTGAGTAATTGGGTGAGCTGCTCGCTGGCGAAATATTCGCTGTTGCCGGTTTCGGGGTTATGAAATATCGCCTGCGATACCTTGAGGTAAGTGGCGCTGTGTTGTTCGAGGTTGTTTTCCAGCGTGAGCTGAAGGGCGTTCAGCGACATGAGTATTTTCCTTGTTGCGTTTAGGTCTCCATAAATGGCGACCCTACAAAGGCCACCACCGTTCACATGGCCACTGCAAATCAATGACGTTTATCAATACGCTGCACCAACCGGTCGCCGACCCACTGAATGCCGCACACCAGCACGATTAGCACCGCAATCACCGCGATCATCACTGAGGTTTCAAAGCGCTGATAGCCGTAACGGATCGCCAAATCGCCCAGTCCGCCTGCGCCAATCGCGCCGGCCATCGCCGAAGCGCCAATCAGCGCCACCAGCGTGACGACAAAACCAGACAGAATGCCGGGTAGCGCTTCCGGGATAAGCACATCCCAGACGATGCGCAGCTTGCTGGCACCCATAGCGCGCACTGCATCAATCAATCCGCGATCGACATCGCGCAGCGACACTTCCGCCACGCGCGCGAAGTACGGCGTTGCGGTGATCGACAGCGGCACAATCGCTGCCCAAGTGCCGAGCGAGGTGCCGACCAGAAAACGGGTAAAGGGAATCAGCGCCACCAGCAGAATAATGAACGGCAGCGAGCGGAAGCTGTTGATGATCAGGCCCAGCACGCGATTAACGCCGCGATGTTCGGCGATGCCGCCGGGGCTGGTCATCACCAGAATCAGACCGAGCGGCAAGCCCGCCACCAGCGAAAACAGGCCGGAAATCAGCGTCATTAATACCGTTTCGCCTAACGCATTGAGTAAAAGATCAATCATGACTGGCGACATAACCCACCAACTCCACTTGAGCCTGCTGCGCGTGCAGCCAGCTGAGAATCTTTTGCTCGTCGGCCGCGTTCGCCGCCGGGAGCGCGATAAAGAAACGCACCACTGCGTAGTGCTGGATGTGATCGATGCCGCCCTGCAGCAGGCGGAACTTGCCCGGCAGCGCACCGGCAAAACGGGTTAACAAATCGCCCTGCGCATCGTCACCGGCAAAATGCACGCTGTAGATAGCGTCGCCCTGCTTCTTAACGCTGAGACGCGCGGCAATATTTTCCGGCAGCTGCGGCAGCAAACCGCTCAGCAGCGTGCGCGTCAATTGCGATCTAGGATGCGCAAACACCTGCCACACCGGCCCTTGTTCAATGATTTCACCGGCATCAATCACCGCCACGCGATGCGCGACAGTTTTGATCACTTCCATCTCATGGGTGATCAGCAGAATGGTGATGCCGAGTTTTTGATTCAGGGATTTGAGCAGCGCCAGAATCGAGCGCGTGGTTTCCGGATCGAGCGCGGAGGTGGCTTCATCACACAGCAGCAGCGCCGGGCTGGCCGCCAGAGCGCGGGCAATGCCGACGCGCTGTTTTTGGCCGCCGGATAACGCCGCCGGATAGCTTTGCGCTTTGTCCGCCAGCCCCACCAGCTCGAGCAATTCCGCCACGCGCTGCTGACGCTGCGCTTTATCCATGCCGGCGATTTTCAGCGGCAGCGCCACGTTCTGCGCCACCGTTTTGGCCGATAACAGATTGAAGTGTTGAAACACCATGCCAACGCGACTGCGCACCGTTTGCAGCTGTTTTTCCGACAGGCCGGTGATGTTGCGGCCTTCGATTTCAATGACGCCTTCATCAGGTTGTTCCAGCCCGTTGAGACAGCGGATCAGCGTGGATTTCCCCGCGCCGCTGCGTCCAATCAGGCCAAGAATTTCGCCTTTCTGCACCGTCAACGAGATGTCGCGCAGCGCCTGGGTTGGTCCAAAGCGACGTGACACGCCTTGCAGGCGCACCACGCTGCCGCTGTCGCGAAACTTCACCTGCGCCTCGTCGTGAGTGCTTTCCGCCACGCCGCGTTTAACGGCGGTAAAGGGCGTTTCGGCTGCTGAGAATAACGTCATCTTTTTCGTTCCTTACCAGGCCGTTTCGCCCGTGCCTTTGTAGACCTTGTCAAACACGGTCTTCACGGCATCGTTCTGATAAGAAGCCACCAGCGTTTTCACCCACGGCGCGCTGACGTTCTCTTTCTTCACCGCAATAAAGTTGTTGTACGGGTTATCTTTTACCGGCTCCTGCGCAATGCGATCTTCTGTGGTGAGGCCACTTTTCAGCGCCCAATCAGTGTTGACGACGGCGGCATCCAGATCCGGAACGGAACGGCCGATGATGCCGGAATCCAGCTCTTTGATTTTCAGATGATGCGGATTTGAGGTGATATCGGCGGTGGTAGCCGCGATGCCAACGCCCGGCTTCAGTTTGATCAGACCTTGTTGCTCGAGCAGTACCAGACCGCGCGCTTCGTTAGAGGGATCGTTAGGTACGCCAATCACCGCGCCCTCTTTCAACGCTTTGGCGTTTTTCACTTTCTTCGAGTAGAGACCAATCGGCCACACCGCAGTATCACCGACGCGCACGATGTCGTAGTGATTCACCTTGATTTGGTTATTGAGGAACGGCTGATGCTGGAAGGCGTTGGCGTCCACTTCGCCATTTTGCAGCGCTTCGTTCGGCTGGTTGTAATCGTTGAAGATCACGGTTTTCACCGTTAAGCCTTTTGCCGCCGCCTGTTTGATCACTTCGCGCCAGACATCTTCATCTTCGCCGCTGATGATGCCGACTTTTACCGAGGTTTTATCCGCTGCATGCGCGATGGACAACGGCGACAGCGCCGCGCTGGCCAGCAGTAAAGCACCAGCACTTAACAAGAATTTATTTTTTACTGAGACAAAACGTGTGTGCATAAAGTGTTTCCCGATCGTTATAATTGCGCGAGTCAAAATAAGCTGTCGTGACGACAGATGACCGCAGTATACGCAGTTGCTTATTCCCGCATTATGATTTATTCAGGAAAGCTATTCCTGAAAAGCATAAAGCCGCGCGCCGCTCGCATCGCCACAAGCGAGAAAATGGCTGTGTTATCCTTTCCCTTTTGATGGACTTGTTACTGAGCGCTATGTCGGACACCACAACTAAACGAAAAAATGACCCTGAAGGGCTTAAGAAACGCATCCTTGCCGGTGCGCTGAAAATGTTCGCCGAGTTCGGCATGCAGGGCGCGCGACTGGAGCAGATTGCTGAGCACGCGCAAACCACCAAACGCATGGTGGTGTATCACTTCAGCAACAAAGAGCAGCTCTATATTGAGGTGCTCGAACAGGTGTATCAGGCGATTCGCGAGCATGAAACCGGCCTCAATCTCGCCGAGATGGAGCCGGAACTGGCGATGACCAAACTGGTTGAAGCCAGCTTCGATTACCACGTTTCTCACCCGGATTTTATGCGGCTGGTATGTACCGAAAACCTGCTGCGTGGGCGCTACATCATGCAATCCGAACGCATCAAGGCACTCAATAAGAGTGCGCTCGATCTGCTGGATGACATTCTGACGCGCGGCCAGCAGCAAGGGCTGTTTATTGACGGGCTGGATACCGTCGATGTGCACCGCTTGCTCAGCAGCATTTGTGTGCATCACGTCTCCAATCGTTACACCTTTCACACGCTGTTCACGCCAAACGATAGCGAGGAAGACAGCATCCGTCGTAACCGTCAGTTAGCCGTCACCGCCACGCTGCGTTACGTGCGCAAAGCCCCGTAGACTGCGGCTTTGCAGTGATGGTCTACGCTTTAAATCCTGGGACCGTCACAGACCTCAATTTAAGGAACGCCGTAGTGAACAAAGACCCCCACCTTTATCCCTTACGCCATACGCACAATACTGACCAGGACAGCGCACTGTGGAACTGGGCGCAAAACACGGTGGTTGGTCAGCGTAGTCAGTTACAACAGCCGCAAACAGAAGCGGAGTTACAACAACTGCTGCGCACTGCCAGCGGCAAAGTGCGCGTGCTGGGCAGCCGCTTGTCGCCGGGCCGCATGCTGGGCGTGAATGAGCAGGATTTGCTGCTGGATCTCAGCGCATTCAACGGCGTGATTGCGCAAGACGCCGACAGCGTCACCTTTGCCGCCGGTACGCCGCTGGAGCAGGTTTACAGCACCTTAACCGAGATGGATCGCATGCTGGCCTCGTCGCCGGGTGTGATTGCGGTGCAAACGCTGGCGGGCGCGATGGCCACTGGCACGCACGGCCAGGGTTTAGCCCAAAGCTCAATCGCCGATGAAGCGCTGCGCATCCGCATGGTGTTAGCCGACGGTA
>NZ_DAMBSA010000228.1:0-7655 GCF_032054795.1 Pantoea sp. CTOTU49201 | reverse complement strand
AACTGGCGGGCCAACAACTTCTCGGCCAAACGGCTTATGCCACGCTGGCGGAAGTTCCCGGAAAAGTGGATATGGTGGATGTATTTCGCAATGCCGAAGCGGCGTGGGGCGTAGCGCAGGAAGCGATTGCCATTGGGGCGGATACATTGTGGTTACAGCTGGGCGTGATTAATGAGCAGGCGGCGGTGCTGGCGCAAGACGCAGGTATGACCGTCGTGATGGATCGCTGTCCGAAGATTGAAATTCCACGGCTTGGTATCACGCGCTAAAACAAAAACGGCGACCTGAGTCGCCGTTGTCATTAATGTCGCAGGCTGGGTGCCTGCAGCTGCTGCCGAATTGACGCGGCCAGCTCATCCATTGAAGGTTGTTCGGGATGTTCAAAGGAGGTTTCCCCCGCCAGCTGAATTTCAGCGACGTAGGTATGCACCTGATCGCCTTCTTCATCTTCCATCACCACATGATACCAGGGCGCGGCGCGCAGCGTTTCGCTGGCAGCGACATCATCAACTTCTGGCTCATCAAGCGAAAACTCCGGATCGACATCCACGATAACGCCGAGCACCCCGGAGAGACGATGTCGGACCTGCTGTCCAATTCCAAATTTAGTCGTAATCATTGTGACCTCCCAAAAGACTGCCCTGTTACCAATATGGAGGCAGGGACAGCGTTTTCAAGTCACAGCACGCGGCAGGCAAAACCTTTCAGATAAAGCCCTTCAGGATAGCTGGCGATCACTGGATGGTCGGCTGCCTGACGGAACTGCTCTATGAATTGTACATCACGACCGGCATCAACGGCGGCATCCGCGATGATTTTCTGGAACAAATCGGTCGGCATCAGGCCAGAACAGGAGAAGGTCAGCAACACGCCGCCGGGATTTAACAGCTGAATGGCCAGCATGTTGATATCCTTATAACCGCGACACGCGCCCATCAACTGGTTCTTGTTCTCAACGAATTTCGGCGGATCCATCACGATCAGGTCGAACTTCTCGCCGCTGTCGCGATAACGACGCAGCAGTTTGAACACATCGTCCCGCACGAACTGGGCTCGCGACACATCCAGACCATTGAGTTCAACGTTCTGTTTCGCCACGTCGAGTGCGTCCTGCGAAGTATCAACGCTGATCACTTCACGACAGCCGCCCATCAAGGCCGAAACCGCAAATCCACCGGTGTAAGAGAAGCAGTTCAGCACGCGTGCATTCTCTGAGTAGCCACGCGTGGCAAAACGGCTGTCACGCTGATCGAGGTAATAACCGGTTTTATGACCGCCCTGAATATCCACTAACAGCTTCATACCGTGTTCGGTAATCGGCAGCAGCGGTGGCGGTAGTTCACCCGATACCGGGCCTTGTGCCAGCTCTAGTCCCTCTTTTTTACGCACCGCCACGTCTGAGCGATCGTAAATAGCGCAATCCGGGAAGCACTGCTGCAAAGCTGAAACGATGGCCGGGCGCTGATACTCCGCACCCGCAGACAGCAGTTGCAGCACCAGGAAGTTGCCGAAGCGATCGATGGTAACGCCTGGCATGCCATCAGACTCACCGGCAATCAGGCGATAGCTGTCCAGCCCGTCACGTTTAGCCAACCAGTCACGCCACAGCTGCGCTTGCTCAAAGCGGCGCACGAAGAAGGTGATGTCGATTGACTCATCCTGTTGCCAGCTCCAGACGCGTGCGCGAATTTGTGATTGCGGAGAATACGCGGCGCGAGCCAGCCATTTGCCATTGCTGTCACAGACATCAATGGTTTCACCAGACTGGGCTTTACCTTCCATACGTGCAACGGCACCAGAGAACACCCACGGATGGCGGCGGAGCAGGGATTTTTCACGTCCCTTTGCGAGAATCAATCGAACGGTCATAGTTTGCTATGCTTACCTGAAAAAATGAGGCGCCATTTTCCGGCGGATGGCGGCAAATTGCAACGCAAGGTGATGGGAGAACGCAATGGCAACCACATGCTGCAAAATTTGGGTGCATGGCATCGTGCAGGGCGTGGGATTTCGCTACCACACGCAAGCGCAGGCCAGAGAGTTGAATCTAAGCGGTTATGCGCACAATCTGGCCGACGGCAGCGTTGAAGTGCTGGCGTCCGGTGAAGCGCAGCAGGTCGATGAATTGATCAGTTGGCTAAAAGCGGGTGGGCCGCGTAGCGCGCGGGTGGACAAAGTGCTGGTGGAGCCGCATCAGCCCAGGGAAATGCCTACGCGATTCACCACCGGCTGATTACAGGCACTTGGCTGGTTTTGGCAATCCGGCAATTTTGGTCGCTTGCTTCGCCGGGCCTTCCGGAAACAGGCGGAACAGATAGCGGCTGTTGCCTTTCTCCTCGCCATACTTTTGCGCCATGGCTTTTACCAGCATGCGCACCGCCGGCGACGTATTAAATTCCTGGTAAAAGTTGCGCACAAAGTGCACTACTTCCCAATGCGCGTCACTCATCACGATCGCTTCTTGCTCCGCGATGGCAGCAGCCAGCGGCTCGCTCCAGTCCGCGCTATTTTTCAGATAGCCTTCCGCATCGGTGGCAATCTCTTTACCGGCAAAATTCACAGTCATTCCTCATTGCGTTAATGGACACATTGTAAATTCGCCCAGCCATAAAAAGCAAAAACCCCGCCGAAGCGGGGTTTGATAACGGTTACGGCATCTTAATCGCGGTTAGCGAAGCCCAGCAGGCTCAACAGGCTAACAAAGATGTTATACAGCGAGACATACAGACTCACGGTGGCGCGAATGTAGTTAGTTTCGCCGCCATGAATGATGTTGCTGGTTTCCCACAGAATGGCACCGGCAGAGAACAGAATGAACAGGGCGCTAATCGCCAGATGCAGCGCAGGCAGTTGCAGGAAGATGTTGGCAACTACCGCCACCAGCAGCACCACAAAGCCGGCCATCATCATGCCGCTCAGGAATGACATATCACGGCGCGTGGTCAGCACATAGGCCGAGCAACCGAAGAACACCAATGCCGTGCCGCCTAATGCCATGGCGATCACATCACCCATGCCCGCAGTAAGGAATGAACTGAGGATTGGGCCAAGGCAGTAACCGAGGAAACCGGTAAAGGCGAAGGCGGCCAGAATACCTGCTGGGCTATTAGCCAGTTTATGCGTCAGGAACATCAAACCATAAAAGCCCACCAGCATCAGAATCAGACCCGGTGAAGGCAATGCAAACACGGTGCTAAGTGTTGCGGTAACCGCCGAGAAGGCCAGCGTAAAGCCAAGTAACAGATAAGTATTGCGCAGCACCTTGTGGGTGCTAACTAACGATTGCTGCGACGAGCTAAAAACTCTTTCCATCACGCGCTCCTTAAAGAGAGAAACACCAAATATGGCAAGAGGATACGCAGCGCCTGAATGACAGAAAAGGCGTTTTACCCATCTTTACGCGATAAATTGCTGTTTCGCTGAGCAGAATGGCGAAATTGACGCCGAAAAAATAGAATTTGGCTGTTTTTCAGCCGAACGATTCATTGCAGGCTTTACATCGTTATGGGGGATGTTTATAGTGCGCCTCATTGCGGAGGGGTGGCCGAGTGGCTTAAGGCAACGGTCTTGAAAACCGTCGATGGGAAACCATCCGAGAGTTCGAATCTCTCCTCCTCCGCCATTCACTCTCGCTGAGTGACGCAACAAAAAATCCCCGGAGGGATGGCCGAGTGGCTTAAGGCAACGGTCTTGAAAACCGTCGATGGGAAACCATCCCAGAGTTCGAATCTCTGTTCCTCCGCCATATTAAAGAAGCCCGCAGAAATGCGGGCTTTTTGCTTTTCTGCGTTCATAAATTCCGAAAAACATCGCGTTGCTTTTCAATCTGCTGCCATTGCCCAACGCCAGGCGCGTTTACTGCTATATTCCATGCACGGTTTTTTGCAAACATCTGGCGATTTTCCGATGCAAGCTGAGTTACACTGTGCGGTAATTCGCTCTTTGGCGGGCTAATCGTTTGAAAGCCAGAGTGTTTCACTGATGAATTATGGAATAGGCACAATGATCAAGAAACTGAGTCTTTGCGCGTTGTCAGTCATCGCTGCGCTCCCGATGGGCATGTCCGCATATGCTGCGGATGGAGATATGCAACTCCAGCAGGTGCTGATGTTAAGCCGTCATAACCTGCGTGCGCCGCTCGCCAATAACGGCAGCGTACTGGAACAATCCACCAAAAAGAGCTGGCCGCAGTGGGATGTCGCGGGCGGCGAGCTCACCACCAAAGGTGGCGTGCTGGAAGTCTACATGGGTAATTACACCCGTCAGTGGCTGGCACAGCAGGGCTTAGTCCAGAACGGTACTTGCCCGGACAGCAGCAACATCTTTGTCTACGCTAACAGCCTGCAGCGCACCGTGGCGACCGCGCAGTACTTTATCACTGGGGCTTTCCCTGGCTGTGATATCGCAGTAACGCATCAGGATGCGATGGGCACCATGGATCCTATCTTCAATCCGGTCGTCACTGACGGCAGCGATGAATTCAACAAGAAAGCGTTGGCTGCCATGACAGCCGCCAATGAAAAGCTGGCACTGAAACCTGCCTTCCAGCATCTGGAAAAAATCGTCGATTACAAATCTGCCCCGGTCTGTAACGGCAAAAAGCAGTGTGATTTGAGCAGCGGCGATAACACCTTCAGCGCGGATAACGGTAAAGAGCCAAACGTAAGCGGCCCGCTGAAAATCGGCAACTCGCTGGTGGATGCGTTCACGCTGCAATATTACGAAGGTTTCCCGGCCGATCAGGTTGCCTGGGGCCAGATCAAAACGCCTGAGCAGTGGAAAGAGCTGGCGTCGATCAAAAACGGTTATCAGGATGCGCTGTTCGCCTCTCCTGAAGTGGCGCGCGAAGTGGCCGCACCGCTGGTGGATTACATCCGCAGCCAGTTAGTCGATCAGGACAAAGCCAACGCGCCAAAAGTGACGTTGATGGTCGGTCATGATTCCAATATCGCATCCTTACTTAGCGCACTGCAGGTTAAGCCTTATGAACTGCCGGGCAACGATGAGAAAACGCCAATTGGCGGTCAGGTGGTATTCGAACGCTGGCACGATGTGAAGAACAACAAAGATCTGCTGAAAATTGAGTATGTCTATCAAACGGCCGATCAGCTGCGCGATGCCGACGTGCTGAGCCTGAAAAATCCACCGAAGCGCGTCACGCTGCAACTGGCAGGCTGTGAAACGGATGCCAACGGCTACTGCAGCTGGGATCAATTCACCGGCGCACTGAATGGCGCTCTGCAAGGTACGCCACTGCAGCCTGCTGTTGCACCTGCTCCGGCAGAACAGCCAGCACCAGCGGCGGCCGCACCAGCCGCAGATGATGCCAAGCAGAAAGCCGATCAGGCTGCTGCCGATAAAGCGGCTGCAGACAAAGCAGCAGCGGATAAAGCCGCAGCACAGAAGGCTGCAGACGCGAAAGCGGCTGAAGAGAAAGTGAAGACGGATAAAGCGGCAGCGCAGAAAGCCGCTGACGAGAAAGCCAAAGCCGAGAAAGCCACCGCCCAGAAAGCAGCGGATGACAAAGCCAAGGCCGATGCGGCAGCTGCACAGAAAGCGCAAGCCGATGCCACGCCAGCCAAGCCAGAAGAGCCGGCAAAAGCGGCGACCAGCAACTGAGTTTGCTACCAATAAAAAACCCCGCCGAAGCGGGGTTTTTTATGCCTGTGAACTTAACCGGCGACGACCACCAATTTCTGGTTGGCGAACTCTTTAATACCCAAATCCGACAGCTCACGTCCGTAACCGGAACGTTTCACGCCACCAAACGGCAACTCTGCTGAGGTATCGCTCTGCGAATTGATAAACACCATGCCGGTTTCAATCTGCGACGCCATCTTACGGCCGCGCGCAATGTCTTTGGTCCAGACCGAACCGCCCAAGCCGTAATTTGAATCATTCGCCAGCGCCACAGCGGCACGATCGTCCGCCACCACATACACCTGTGCCACCGGGCCAAAGAACTCCTGATAGTAAGCCGGATTGTCGGGTGTCAGACCGGTAAGCACCGTTGGCTGGTAATAGCAGCCGACGCCATCAATGGCGCGTCCACCAAACTCCACGCGCGCGCCATTTTTCACCGCTTCATCAACCTGCTTCACTAAACGATCGCGCGCATCTTTTGAAGAGAGCGGGCCGAGCGTGGTTTTCTCATCAAGCGGATCACCCGGCGTAGCAGATTGCAGAGCCGCGCTGAATTTGGCCATAAACCTATCGGCAATTTTCTCATGCAGAATAAAGCGTTTGGCGGCGGTACACACCTGGCCGCAGTTGCTGAGGCGAGCTTGCGCGCCCTGACGTACCGCTTCATCGATATCGGCATCGTCCAGCACTACAAACACATCGTTACCGCCCAGTTCCAGCGTCGATTTCTTCAGATGTTTACCGGCCTGTTCCGCCACGGCGCTACCGGCGCGTTCGGAACCGGTCAGCGCCACACCTTGTACGCGTGGATCGGCGATCAGATCCGCAACCTGATCGGTAGAGATAAACAAGTTGGTCCACGCGCCTTTTGGCGCCCCGGCTTCTTCCACCAATTTCTCAAATACATCGGCGCAGTGCGGCACGATGTTGGCGTGTTTTGCCAGTACCGGATTGCCCAGCGCCAGGTTTGGCGCCAGTACGCGCATCAGCTGATAGTAAGGGAAGTTCCACGGTTCAACCGCGACAATCACGCCAATCGGATGGTACTCAAGCCAGGCATCGCCCACATCGCTGGCGTAAGGTTGCGGCTGTAAAAATGTCGCGGCATGTTCAGCGTAGTAGCGGGCGATCTGCGAACAGATTTTTACTTCACCGCGGCTCTGCCCAATCAGCTTGCCCATCTCTTTACTGGCGATGGTCGCCAGTTCTTCGGCACGTTGGTCAATCAAGTCGGCTAAACGGTGCAGCACCTGCAAACGCGGCTGAATATCGCCTTTACTCCACGCGGAATGATAAAGCGCATCTGCGGTTTTCAGCGCCTGTTGTGCATAGGCATCATCGTGCTCGTTCCACGCTTTTAGCAGTTGGTTATTGGCTGGATTGATACTTTGATAGGCTGACATACAAGGCTCCTTGGTGATGTAAAGGTAACAAAGGCGGGACAATGCCCGCCTGTCACTCAAACGTTTTTGCGCTCGACCGTTTTGTCGTCCCAGGTCAGAACATCCTGGTCGGTCTTTTTGAAGGCACGAATCAGCACTTCATCGCTGCCTTGCTGGCTCCAGATCTGCTCGGCTAAACGTTCGTCGTAGTTGGCTACCTCAAAAATGGCTTCAGCGATTTCGCGTGAAGTGTGGCGCAGTGATGCCCATTCGCCTACGTGATGCTCTTTCGACTGTTCTGTTGTCATGAAGATCTCCTGTTGTGGATTTTATCCCTGCAGCTTAACCGCCAGTCCGGCGACGTGTTGGCCCTGATAACGGGCAATATCCAGTTCTTCCGCCGAAGGTTGACGCGATCCATCTCCGCCCGCCAGCGTAGTCGCGCCGTAAGGCGTTCCGCCGCGTACGTGAGAAATGTCGAAAAGTTCTTTAGTGCCATAACCGATAGGAACGATCACCATGCCGTGGTGGGCGAGGGTGGTCCAGACGGAGGTGATGGTTTGCTCCTGGCCGCCGCCGGTGCCCGTAGAGGCAAAGACGCTAGCGATTTTGCCGTACAGCGCGCCCGAA
>NZ_DAMBSA010000227.1:0-7674 GCF_032054795.1 Pantoea sp. CTOTU49201 | reverse complement strand
GATTCGGCGCGTAATTCACTCATGACAACTCCTGTGGTTGTAAAAGGGTGGAGGCCGTTGCAGCCGGTTGGGCTGACACTTTGTTCTGATTGATGGTGCGCATGGTGGCATCGTTAAGTTTGTAGCCGCGCATCGCCAGCGCGCTCAACAGCGACAGCAGGCCGGGAACCACTGAAAACAGTGCGACGATGGCCATCATCGCGGCAGGCTGCTGATGCGGTGCCTGAGCAACGTAACCGCTCAGACCCAGCGTCCAGCCAACAATCGCGCCGCTGATCGCCATGCCCATTTTCAATACGGCGAGCAGCGTGGAGAAGACAGTGCCATCGAGGCGCTTGCCCTGACGATATTCACCGTAATCCACCACATCGGCCATCATCACCCACATCAGCGTGGTGGTGACCTGATAGAAGCTGGAAACGATGAACGTCATGCCGACTAACAGCGCCAGCGATCCCGGCAGGAACACGATGCTGATACTTAACACACCGGCAGTGATGGCGCTGAGGGTAAAAGCGGTGATTTTGTTTAGGCGGCGCGTCAGCAGTTTTGCCAGCACGCTACCGACGCTTTTGCCGACGATATGCGCGGCCAGCAGCCACATGAAGAGACTGGCGTTACCCAGAAAATAGGTGACGTAGTACATCATCGCGCCGAGTCTAACCACGCCGAACGAGATATTGCAGAACACCAGCAATGCGACCACACGCCACTGATCGTTCCGCAGCAAATCTCGCAGATCGGCGAGAAAATTGCCGTGGTTGGCGGGCGCATTGATACGTTCGCGGGTGTTGAGGAAGCAGATAAAGAACAGCAAGGTTGCCAGCGTCGCCATAATTGACATCGCCGCGAAGTAACCGTCCAGTTTGTTACCGCCGCCCAGCCAGGTGGCGAGCGGGATCATCAGGAAAGTGGACATCGCGCCGCCCAGCGTGGCCAGGAAGAAACGCCATGATTGCAGGGAGATGCGCTGATTATCATCGGCGGTGATAATCGCCCCCATGGAGCAGTAAGGAATATTGATGGCGGTGTACATCAGCATCATCAGGCTGTAGGTCACGGCGGCGTAAATCATTTTTCCGGTGAGCGACAGGCTTTCCGGCACCGCATAAATCAGCATACAACTGACGCCGAACGGTACTGCCAGCATCAATAACCAGGGACGAAATTTGCCCCAACGTGAACGGGTTCGGTCAGCCACCATCCCCATCGCGGGATCGATCACCGCATCTGCAACGCGCGCCAGTAAAAACAGCGTGCCGACAAAGATCGCGGGCAGGCCCACCACATCGGTGTAATAAAAGGTGAGAAAAATAATGACGTTATCGATGGCGATATGGCTGGCCATATCACCGAGGCCGTAACTGATTTTTTCTTTAATGGATAAGCTTGCTTGCATAAAGATTCCCGCCTCTCTTTGAATCGCTTAAGGGCAATTGACGGTTAGTTATAGGTAGCGAAGCGGACGGGAACAATTGCGGGATCTGTTACGGGTTTTATGTTTTTTGATTAATGTGATACGGGTAACAAGAATCACAGCAAAAATGCAACAAGGCAGGAAGAAGTGCTACGTATCACGATAAATCAATGGGTTAAAAAGGGAACTGAGTTGAAGGCGGGCATAAAAAAAGCACCGAAGAATTAATCATTCGGTGCTTTCAGTTTCGCCTAAACAGCGAGCAAAAATTACTTCAGCGCAGCCAGCGCCGCATCGTAGTTTGGCTCTTCGGTGATTTCATTCACCAGCTCGCTGTAAATCACTTTATCGTTTTCATCCAGCACCACCACGGCACGCGCGGTCAGGCCTTTCAGCGGGCCATCAGCAATCGCCACGCCATAGTTTTCTTTGAACTCAGCGCCACGCAGGGAAGAGAGCGTGATCACGTTGCTGACGTTCTCTGCGCCACAGAAGCGTGACTGAGCGAAAGGCAGGTCGGAAGAGATGCACAGCACGACCGTGTTGTTCGCTTCACCTGAACGCTCGTTAAACTTACGCACCGAAGCCGCACACACGCCAGTATCAATGCTTGGGAAAATGTTCAGAACTTTGCGTTTGCCTGCATAATTAGCCAGGGATACGTCAGCAAGATCTTTGGCGACCAGGCTGAAAGGTTTAGCTTGCTCGCCAACTTGTGGGAACTGGCCTGCAACCGGCACCGGATTGCCCTGAAAGTGAACAGTCTGAGACATGTGATTTCCTTTTTTTAACGATGAAATATCTGACTTTTAAGATATAGCGTTTGTTTATGACATAATTTTTAAGGGTTTACGAGCGCATTTCCTGGCGATAATCGAGCCGGCTCGCATTTAAGCGACGGATTTAAGGAGAAATAATGAGAACAGTGAAGAGTTATCCGGAAGCCTGGCCGTTACATTCGCCGTTTGTTATTTCACGCGGCAGCCGTACCGAAGCGCATGTCGTGGTGGTGGAAATCGAGCAGGATGGAGTTAAAGGCGTCGGTGAAGCGACGCCGTACGCGCGCTACGGTGAAAGCGAGGAGTCAGTGCTCAAGCAGATCGCCTCGCAGCTGAGTGCGTTGCAAAGCGGGATGACGCGTGAAGCGCTGCAACAGGCGTTACCGGCGGGCGCGGCGCGCAACGCCATCGACTGCGCATTGTGGGATTTGGAACGTCAGCAGCAGGGCAAAAGCCTGGTGCAATTGTGCGCTGTGCAACTGGCCGACGAGATTGTTACCGCGCACACCATCAGCATCGACACGCCTGATGCGATGGCCAGCAGCGCGCAGGCGCTGTGGCAGCATGGCGCGCGTTTATTGAAGATCAAAATGGACGATCACCTGATCAGCGAGCGTTTGGTGGCGATACGCAGCGCGGTTCCGGAAGTGACCTTGATTGTCGACGCTAACGAATCATGGCATGCCGAGGGCCTGGCGGCGCGTTGTCAGCTACTGGCCGATCTCAACGTCGCCATGCTGGAACAGCCGCTGCCCGCCGCAGAAGACAGCGCGCTGGGCAACTTTATCCATCCGCTGCCGATCTGCGCCGATGAAAGCTGTCACACGCGTGAAAGCCTGGCGCAGCTGAAAGGGCGCTATGAGATGGTGAATATCAAGCTGGATAAAACCGGTGGATTAACCGAAGCGCTCGCGCTGGCAGAGGCGGCGCAGCAACAGGGATTCGCCATTATGCTTGGCTGCATGCTCTGCACCTCGCGGGCGATTCGTGCGGCATTACCGCTGACGGCGCAGGCGACCTTCGCGGATCTCGACGGTCCAACCTGGCTCGCAGCCGATGTTGAACCGTCGCTGCATTTCTCTCACGGCGTACTCAAGCCGCTGGCTGCCAGCGCAGCAGATTGATCATCGCTTCCAGATAAACTTCGGTGGCTTCGTCGACTGAAATCGGCGGCATCTCGGCGGTAATGCATAACAGGCCGAGATCGTCGCACCAGCTGCCAAACGAACCCGGCGTGGCATAACCCACGCTGCTCACCACCGGCAGCGCGGTTTGCTGCGCCAGCCACTGCGCTAAATCGCTTTGGTGCGGATCGTCAATACAGGCCAGCGGTTCATGCCATGAAACCACCCAGCGCGGTTTGATCTGATGAATCAGCTGGCACAGCGCGCGGGTTTCCGGTTCGGAAGAGGGACCTGATCCGGTTGAGAGCACCACATCGCGCTCATCCGCTTCGCTGTTCCAGCGATACACCGTGTCGCCATTCTGCCAGTTAGCGGCAGGGAA
This sequence comes from Pantoea sp. CTOTU49201, assembly GCF_032054795.1. Taxonomy (NCBI): domain Bacteria; kingdom Pseudomonadati; phylum Pseudomonadota; class Gammaproteobacteria; order Enterobacterales; family Erwiniaceae; genus Pantoea; species Pantoea sp. CTOTU49201. Next base: position 3,972 of record NZ_DAMBSA010000227.1, on the reverse strand, counting down.
ATTACGGTTGAGATCGACGCCGTTGGCGTTGGCGCGCAGTCCCAACTGACAACCATCAGGATTGACCGCCAGAACAACGTGATGACGCCGCAGCGCCTCCGGCAAGGTGCGCATCGCACCGGATAAAGTGGCAATCGCAGCATTCTCGTCGCCGTGGGTGCCAGCGATAATCAGCCCGCTTTCGGCATCGGCGGCGGGTGCCGGAAACCACAGCAGCGGCGCGCCCAGCACCGATTGCCCGTATTGCTGCCAGACAGCGTCCAGCTTGCCGCGCAGCGGACGTGGATGGTATGACGACATGACGTTCCTCTCTGAAATGCTTCCAACACCGCCAAAAACCTTCTGGCGCTCAAGGTAAAAAATGTGACCGGGAATCCAGCCTCAACATAACGGTAAATAGCCTGCGGGGAAATAGCTATATATCAATCAGCAATTTGCGATAAAGTGCCAAACGTTGCTGGCGACACAATCTCTTCGCGGTCGCCATTTTTTTCGCGTAAAGGAGTGGTGATGAAACTAACGTTCCGCAAGACGCTGACTGCGTTAATTGTAGCCAGTGCAGTCTCACCCGCATTCGCCGCCAACGTGCCGTCGGGCGCACAGCTGGCCAGCTCGCAGGAAATCGTTCGCCATATTAAAGATGAACCCGCTTCACTCGATCCGATGAAGGCGGTTGGTCTGCCGGAAATTCAGGTGATGCGCGATCTGTTTGAAGGGCTGACCAACCAGGATGCCCACGGAAAGATCGTTCCGGGCGTAGCGCAAAGCTGGAGCAGCAACGATAACAAAACCTGGATCTTTACGCTGCGCAAAGATGCGCGCTGGTCAAACGGCGAGCCGGTGACCGCGCAGGATTTTGTCTTTAGCTGGCAACGTTTAGTTGAACCAAAGAACAGTTCGCCGTTTGCCTGGTTTGCCGCGCTGAGCGGCATTGAGAACGCGGAAGCGATCACCAAAGGGCAGATGAGCGCCGATAAACTCGGGGTGACGGCGACTGATGCAACACACCTCAAGGTGACGTTGTCACGTCCTGTGCCGTGGTTCCCGAGCATGGTTGCCAATGCCGCGATGTATCCGGTATCGCAGAAAGTGATTGAAAAAGAGGGCGATAGCTGGACTTCACCGGGCAAGCTGGTTGGCAATGGTGCTTATCAGCTGCAGGATCGTGTGGTGAACGAAAAAATCGTGCTGGTGCGCAACGCCAACTATTGGGATGACAAAAAATCGGTGCTGACCAAAGTCACCTTTATCCCGATTAATGAAGAGTCCAGCGCGACTAAGCGTTACCGCGCCAATGACATCGATATCACCGAATCCTTCCCGAAAAACATGTACGCGCTGCTGAAGAAAGAGCTGCCTGGTCAGGTGTATACGCCGGATCAGCTTGGCACCTATTACTACGCGTTCAATACCGAGAAAGGGCCAACCGCTGATGTACGCGTACGCAAGGCGCTGTCGTGGAGCATCGATCGACGAATTATCGCGGAGAAAGTATTGGGCACCGGCGAGAAACCGGCCTGGCACTTTACGCCGGACGTTACCGCCGGTTTCACCCCGATGAAAAGCTATCTGCAACAACATAGCCAACAGGAGCTGAACGCGCAGGCCAAAGCGTTGCTGACGGCGGCAGGTTATGGACCCGGCAAACCGCTGCATTTGACGCTGCTCTACAACACCTCGGAAAGCCATCAGAAAATCGCTATCGCGGTAGCTTCAATGTGGAAGAAGAATCTCGGCGTGGATGTCACCTTGCAAAATCAGGAGTGGAAAACCTATATCGACAGCCGTAACAGCGGCAATTTCGATGTGATTCGCGCCTCGTGGATCGGCGATTATAATGAGCCTTCAACCTTCCTTAGTCTGCTGACCTCGACCCACACCGGCAATATCGCGCGCTTCCGCAGTGCCGATTACGATGCGGTGATTACCAAAGCCAGCACCGAAACCAGCGTGGCGGCGCGTAACACCGATTACAACAAAGCCGAGCAGATCATCGCCGATCAGGCACCGATCGCGCCGATCTATCAATATACCAACGGCCGCTTGATCAAACCGTGGGTGAAAGGATATCCGATCACCAATCCTGAAGACGTCGCCTACAGCCGCGATCTGTGGATTGAGAAGCATTAATCCAGCCTATCCGCAGGCGGTGATTGTGACCGCCTGTCATCTTTGCTCACAGCCTGATGATTGCAACTGGTCTGCGCCACGCTAGACTGTATCGTATTGATTTTGATAGTGAGGCGAGTTCGTGAACGTCATTGAAGGAAAAGCGTTACAAGTATCCGATGCTATTGTGTCCTGTCAGCTGGATGGCGCAGGCGGCATGATCCCCATCGAAGATAAAGATGTCATTAACTGCGAACGTCCCTGCTGGTTGCACCTCAATTACACCCAACGGCAAAGTGCGGAATGGCTGCAAAACACGCCGTTGATCCCCGATTCTGTGCGTGACGCGCTGGCGGGCGATAGCATGCGTCCGCGCGTCACGCGCCTTGGCGACGGCTTCATGATTGTGCTGCGTAGCGTGAACCATAATGCCGATTCGCGTCCGGATCAGCTGGTGGCGATGCGCGTGTTTATCAACGACAAGCTGATTGTCTCGACGCGCCGTCGCAAAGTGTACGCCATTGATGCCGTGCTGACCGATCTGCAAAACGGTAATGGTCCGGTTGACGGCGGCAGCTGGCTGGTGGATGTGTGCGATGCGTTAACCGATCACGCCAGTGAATTTATCGAAGAGATGCACGATAAAATAATCGAACTGGAAGATGCGTTGATGAATCAGGAAGTGCCTGCGCGCGGCGATTTGGCGCTGCTGCGTAAGCAATTGATTGTGATGCGTCGCTATATGGCACCGCAGCGTGATGTTTATGCGCGACTGGCCATCGAGAAGATGGCGTGGATGAATGATGACGATCGCCGCCGCATGCAAGAGGTCGCCGATCGTCTGGGACGTGGACTGGACGATCTCAATGCGGGCGTGGCGCGAACCTCGATTCTGGCAGATGAAGTGGCGTCAATCCTTGCGGAATCGATGAACCGTCGCACTTATACCATGTCGTTGATGGCGATGATCTTCCTGCCAGCCACGTTCCTCACCGGTTTATTCGGCGTCAACCTTGGCGGCATTCCCGGCGGCAATTGGGCGCTGGGTTTCACCGCCTTCTGCGTGCTGCTGCTGGTGATGGTGGGCGGCGTGGCGATATGGCTGAAACGGCGGAAATGGTTGTAAGGCAAAAAAGCGGATTAAACCTGATCGATATCAATATCCCGCCAGGGCAATCGGGGCAAACTCTTTCCCGCAGGTGAATGCAACGTCAAGCGATGGGCGTTGCGCTCCATATTGTCTTACTTCCTTTTTTGAATTACTGCATAGCACATTTGATTCGTACGACGCCGGCCTATCCGCCGGCTTTTTTTTGCCCGCTTGGCTTGAATACTCATCCTTTCCTATGCTTAAAGGACATTCAGCGACAAGGAGAAGGGCATGCAAGCGATCATTGCCAGCGAACCAATTCCTACCGACCCACCACCGATTCCCGAACCGATTCCACAACCGCAGCCGATACCACCCGCACAACCTCCGTACGATCCCGAATTTCCACCGATCCAGGATCCACCACCGCACCGCTAATAAAAAAGGCGCGTAGCCGAAGCGACGCGCCTTTTTAACAGCAAAACCGATTATTTAATTTCCAGCACATCAAGACGCACGTTGAGATTGGGCGCGTCGTCCTCTTCTGGCTGCCAGCCCGCAGGCTGCACCGGCAAGCTTTCACGATCAAACGCCAAATCACCGCCATCTACCACGGCATCACCGTGTTTGATGCCTTTGAAATTGAACAGATTGATGTCGGCCATATGTGATGGCACCACATTCTGCATTGCGGTGAACATGGTTTCGATACGTCCCGGATAACGTTTATCCCAGTCGCGCAGCATATCGGCGACTACCTGACGTTGCAGGTT
>NZ_DAMBSA010000226.1:0-7715 GCF_032054795.1 Pantoea sp. CTOTU49201 | reverse complement strand
GCGGAAAACCAGGCGAAAGCGACGCTGGATATTGCTAACAATCTGGCCAATGGCAAAGAGCCAACCGCTGGCACCAACTTCAAGATGGAAAACAAAATCGTACGTGTTCCTTACGTACCAGTAGATAAAGAAAATCTGTCGCAGTTTGTGAAGTAATTCATCCTGGGCGCGGCATTTCGCCGCGCCTTATTGCATCTGACCAACGCTTTATTTAGCCAGGTAAATTATGGCCAGTGAGAATCCGACCACACAGCGTGAATATCTGCTGGAGATGACGAATGTCTCGAAATCATTTCCAGGGGTTAAAGCCTTAGATAATGTGAATTTAAAAGTGCGGCCGCACTCCGTTCATGCATTAATGGGAGAAAACGGCGCCGGGAAATCTACATTATTAAAATGTCTGTTTGGGATTTATAAAAAGGATACGGGGAGCATCCTGTTTCAGGGTGAAGAAATTGATTATAAGAGCTCCAAAGAGGCGCTGGAAAATGGCGTTTCTATGGTGCATCAGGAATTAAACCTGGTTCTGCAGCGCAACGTCATGGATAACATGTGGCTTGGCCGTTATCCACGTAAAGGCGTGTTTGTCGATCAGGATAAAATGTATCGCGATACCAAAGCGATCTTTGATGAATTAGATATTGATATCGATCCGCGCGATAAAGTCGCCACCTTATCTGTCTCGCAGATGCAGATGATCGAAATCGCCAAAGCTTTTTCCTATGACGCCAAAATCGTTATTATGGATGAGCCGACATCATCGCTGACCGAAAAAGAAGTGAACCATTTGTTCACGATTATTCGTAAGCTGAAAGATCGCGGCTGCGGCATTGTCTATATCTCGCATAAGATGGAAGAGATTTTCCAGCTGTGCGATGAGATCACCATTTTGCGTGATGGGCAGTGGATCGCCACTCAGCCGCTGGAAGGGCTGGATATGGACAAGATCATCTCGATGATGGTTGGCCGTTCATTGAACCAGCGTTTCCCGGACAAGACCAACGTGCCGGGGGAAACCATTCTTGAGGTGCGCCATTTAACCTCACTGCGTCAGCCTTCGATTCGTGATATCTCGTTCGATCTGCGTAAAGGTGAAATTCTTGGTATTGCCGGTTTGGTGGGAGCCAAGCGTACCGACATCGTCGAAACCCTGTTTGGGATTCGCGAAAAGTCGGGCGGCACGATTAAATTGCACGGTAAGGCGATTAACAACCACAGCGCCAACGAAGCCATTAACCACGGCTTTGCGCTGGTGACGGAAGAGCGTCGCTCCACCGGTATTTATGCGTATCTGGATATTGGCTTTAACTCGCTTATCTCCAATATTAAAAAGTATAAATCCAGCATGGGGCTGCTCGATAATAAACGCATGAAAAGCGATACCCAATGGGTGATTGATTCGATGCGCGTGAAAACGCCGGGTCATCATACGCAAATTGGTTCGCTTTCCGGTGGTAACCAACAAAAAGTGATCATTGGTCGCTGGTTATTAACGCAGCCGGAAATATTGATGCTGGATGAACCAACGCGCGGGATTGATGTGGGCGCGAAATTCGAAATCTACCAACTTATTGCTGAGTTGGCGAAGAAAGAGAAGGGCATCATTATTATCTCTTCTGAAATGCCAGAACTGTTGGGTATTACCGATCGTATTTTAGTGATGAGTAATGGCCAGGTAGCAGGCATTGTTGATACCAAAACGACCTCGCAGAATGAAATCCTGCGTTTAGCGTCATTACACCTTTAATGAAGCAAGGGCTTTAACATGAAAGCGACTACTAAAAAGAATGCGCTAACCTGGTTAAAAGAGGGCGGCATTTACGTTGTCCTGTTTGTACTGCTGGCAATTATTATTTTCCAGGATCCAACGTTCTTAAGTTTAATGAACCTGAGTAACATTCTGACCCAATCCTCGGTGCGTATTATTATCGCATTGGGCGTGGCCGGTTTGATTGTCACCCAGGGTACGGACCTTTCAGCGGGTCGTCAGGTAGGTTTAGCGGCGGTGGTTGCCGCCACGCTACTGCAGGCGATGGATAACGCGAACAAGGTGTTCCCGCATCTGGATACCGTGCCAATTCCGGTGGTTATCCTGACCGTGTGCATCATCGGCGGCGTGATTGGTCTGGTGAACGGTGTGATCATTGCTTACCTCAAGGTAACGCCATTTATCACCACCCTGGGCACCATGATCATCGTTTACGGCATCAACTCACTCTATTACGACTTTGTGGGTGCATCGCCGATTGCCGGTTTCGATCCTGGCTTCTCCAAATTTGCCCAAGGCTTCCTGCGTTTCGGTGACTTCAAACTGTCGTTCATCACCTTCTACGCTGTGATTGCCATCGTATTTGTTTGGGTGCTGTGGAATAAAACCCGCTTCGGCCGCAACATCTTCGCTATCGGTGGTAACCCGGAAGCGGCGAAAGTGTCTGGCGTAAACGTACCGTTCAACCTGATTCTGGTGTATGCACTGTCTGGCGTGTTCTACGCATTCGGCGGGATGCTGGAAGCGGGCCGTATCGGCAGCGCCACCAACAACCTCGGCTTTATGTATGAGCTGGATGCGATTGCGGCTTGTGTGGTCGGCGGCGTGTCGTTTGCCGGTGGCGTGGGTTCTGTAGCGGGCGTGGTGACCGGTGTCATCATCTTCACCGTGATCAACTACGGTTTGACCTACATCGGCGTTAACCCTTACTGGCAGTACATCATCAAGGGCGGCATCATTATCTTCGCCGTGGCGCTGGATTCACTGAAGTACGCACGTAAAAAATAAGACATCACACAGCAAACAAAGGGCCGCGTAATGCGGCCCTTTTTACATTGGCGGTCGTCATAAATGGCGACCCTAAAAATGCACCGGTAACACTTACTTCTGCAGTTTCTCTTCCAACTCTAAAAGCTGCTCTGGCGTCACCGCCGGATAACTCTGCGCATCTTCCGGCACTTCATGCACCGCAGGAATCGGCACTAGCGGGCCGAGGAAACGCGGCTCGCGCTTCATCAAATACAAATCCGCCAGCGCACCCAAACGTGCACCCACTTCGCGGAAACGTACCGACAACATGTTTTTCGGCGATGGCACCGCATAACACTGCGCCTGAATCCCCAAATGCTGCGCGATATACAGCGCGCGTTCACAGTGGAAGCGCTGGGTGATGATGATGAAATCGTTGGTATCGAACACTTTGCGCGTGCGCACAATCGAATCCAGCGTGCGGAAGCCAGCGTAATCCAGCACGATGTCCGACGGCGCGACGCCCGCTTTAATCAAATCGCGGCGCATGGTCATCGGTTCGTTATAGCTTTGCTGCGCATTGTCACCGCTCAGCAGCAGGTAATTCACCTTGCCGCTGTTATAGGCGTTCAAAGCGCCCTGAATGCGATAGAGGTAATACTGATTGATGACGCCCGTGCGGTAATACTTGGCTGTGCCCAAGACCACGCCGACCTGACGATGCGGCAGCGAGGTGACATCTTCGTAAATAAAGGGCGCGGTTTTCCAGCTGATCCAGCGATCCAGGCCGAGCGCGGTCGCCACCATCAGTAAGATGATGAAAAACAGACCAAAGAAAACGCGTTTAATCATGCGCGCGGGCACTCGGTTGGCAGAATTCAGAATGGATAAAGGCTACTTGAGGCGGGCGGGGGAAGCAAGCTAAGGGCGGTTGGGCGGTGTTTTTTTAAGCATGGCCGGATCTAAGCGATCCGGCCATAAATTCGATTAAATCGAAGTACGACGATAATTACGGTACTGCGGCAGCCAGAAGTTGTTGCTGACGGCTTTCGACAACACATCTTCCGAGGTCACCACCGCCACGCCCGCCAGCTGCGCGGCTTTGCCTACTTCAATGGCAATCAGCTTGGACACGCCTTGTATATCTTTGATCTCCGGCAGAACCGGACCTTCGCCATCGTTAACCAGCGGTGAGCAGTCGGCCAGTGCGCGGCTGGCGGTCATCAGCATCGAATCCGTCACGCGACTCGCTCCTGCAGCGATAACACCCAAACCGATGCCAGGGAAGATATAGGAGTTGTTGCATTGGGCGATTGGATAGGTTTTCCCTTTCCAGGTGACCGGCGAGAACGGGCTGCCGGTGGCAACCAGCGCAGCGCCGTCGGTCCAGGCGATGATGTCGGCTGGCGTCGCTTCCACGCGTGACGTCGGGTTCGACAGCGGCATAACGATCGGACGCTTGGTGTGCTTGTGCATCTCGCGGATGATCTCTTCGGTGAACAGGCCTGGTTGACCAGACACGCCGATCAGAATATCCGGCTTGGCGTTGCGCACGACGTCGAGCAGAGAAATTGAATCGCTATCGGTATCCCAATCTTTCAGGCTCTCGCTCTTCTGCACCAGCTTGCTCTGGAAATTGAGCAGGTTCGGCAGTTTGTCGGTGAGCAGACCGAAGCGATCGACCATCATCACGCGGGCACGTGCTTCATCATCGCTTAAACCTTCCGACTTCATCTGCGCGATGATCTGCTCAGCGATACCGCAACCGGCAGAACCGGCACCGAGGAACACCACTTTCTGCTCGCACAGGCGGCTGCCCGCAGCGCGGCTGGCGGCGATCAGGGTGCCGACGGTCACTGCGGCGGTGCCCTGAATATCGTCGTTGAAGCAGCAGATCTCATCGCGATAACGCTCCAGCAGCGGCATGGCGTTTTTCTGTGCGAAGTCTTCGAACTGCAACAGCACGTTCGGCCAGCGACGATTCACCGCCTGGATGAACTCGTTAACGAACTGTTCGTACTCTTCGCCCGTGATGCGCGGATGACGCCAGCCCATATAGAGCGGATCGTTCAGCAGCTGCTGGTTGTTGGTGCCAACATCCAGCACCACCGGCAAGGTGTAAGCCGGACTGATGCCGCCACACGCGGTATACAGCGACAGCTTACCGATTGGGATGCCCATGCCGCCGATACCCAAATCGCCGAGACCGAGAATACGTTCGCCATCGGTCACCACGATCACTTTTACATTCTGCTTGGTGGCGTTCTGCAGCATGTCTTCAATGCGGTCGCGGTTGTTGTAAGAGATGAACACGCCGCGCGCGCGACGGTAGATTTCAGAGAAGTGTTCACAGGCGGCGCCGACCGTTGGGGTATAAATAATCGGCATCATCTCTTCCAGATGATTGTCGAGCAGGCGGTAGAACAGGGTTTCGTTGGTATCCTGGATGTTACGCAGATAGACATGCTTGTCGTTGTTATTTTTGAAATCCAGGAACTGGCGCCAGGCACGTTCTGCCTGCTCTTCGATGGTTTCTACCGCTTCAGGTAGCAGGCCGTTGAGGTTAAATTCGTTACGTTCTTCGAGGGTGAAGGCGCTGCCTTTATTCAATAGCGGAAATTCCAGCAGGATCGGACCCGCATAAGGAATATACAGCGGGCGTTTACTTTCGTAGTCGAGTTCCATGCAGTGCTTGCTCCGGTTGCAGTGTTTTCTGACGTATCGCCGGGAAAAGGTCACGCCAGTCCATCTTGAAGTGAAGAGGTTCTGGCGCCCGATCCTATGAAAATTCCTGCAGATGTACAGCTTTTGTTAACAGAAGGTCACAAAAGCGGTAAAAGGATCACTAAACTGATGTTTTCGAAACTAAAGTAAGTGAGAAATCCTCACATCCTAACGCCTTAAGCGTAGCGCGTGTCGCATCCAACTGACTCAGCGTGCTGTTCTGACATTCGGCTAAAACGGCTTGCTGAATAGTCTCCAGCGCTTCGTTGCTCATGTTCATCAAAATCAGTGCGGCCTGCAGCGGCGGCAAGCTTGGGTTGAAGGCGGCGTTTTCCGCATAGCGGCCGGTAAAGACCTTGCCGCTCTGGCTGCGCAGCGCCACGCCGCTGTAGCTCAGGCTATAAGGCGCGTGACTGTGATTGGCGGCGGCAATAGCGGCTTGTTGCAACGCATCACCTGTAAGCGCGAAACCATGATCGATCGGCGTCAGCAAACGTTCAGTGATGTTGAGATCGGCTGGACCAAACGCATCCGGTAAATAGTCGCCCAGCGTGCTAACCGCGCGTCCCGGAAGGCTGATGCGAATCGCCGTGCCGCTGTTCAGCTCGTTCATAAACTGACGGCAATGTCCGCACGGCGTGTAGTTGACGGTAATCGCCGCCAGCTTCTCTTCACCGCGCAGCCAGGCATGGGTAATAGCGCTTTGCTCAGCGTGCACCGTCTGTTGCAGCGGCGTGTGCAGGAACTCCATGTTGGCACCGAAGTACCAATGTCCGCTGACGCCGCGCGAGATCGCGCCGACATTAAAATTTGATACGGTTGCCACCGCGCAGCTCGCCGCCAGCGGCAGCAGTTCCAGCGCCAGCGCATCATCATCCAGACCGGTAAGCTGTTTCAGTTGCGCGACATCCTGCGGACGCAATACGCCATGGAAATCCGGCGCATCGAGCAGCGGCTGAATCGCAGCTTGCAGCGCAGCGGGCAGGGCAGAAAAAGCAGTAAGGAATCGTGAATGCATGATGTGATGGCCTCAGTTACGCGTTAGCGGCGATGCGCCGCCAGAGGTTTTATATGTGATCCAAGTCGCTCTGACAATGCAAGCTGATTGGGTTGTTTCAACTTTGCGAGATCTCTCGCAAGTTTCAGCCCCACCAATGCATTAATAGCGGAAAAAGGAACGGTGCCAGTAACGAAGTGATGATGCCGCAAATCACCAAAGCCAGTGAGCTGAAGGCGCCTTCCTGATAATCAATCTCGGCGGCGCGCGCGGTGCCTAACGCGTGCGAAGCGTTACCAATCGCCAATCCGCGCGAAGATTTGTTTTTCACCTTAAACAGATTAAGCAGCATATGGCCAAACACCGCACCCAGTACACCAGCGATGAGCACGCAGATAGCGCTGATAGCGGGAATACCGTGCAGCGATGCGGATACCGCCATCGCAATCGGCGTGGTAACGGATTTTGGCATGATGGTGGCGGCGATTTCCGGCGTTGCGCCCATCCACAGCGCAATCGCGGTACCCGACACCATCGCCGTAATGCTGCCGATGAAACAGACGCTGATGATGGTTTTCCAGCGCGCACGAATCTGATGCATCTGCTCATACAGCGGCAACGCCAGCGCGACAACCGCCGGTTGCAGCAACTGATTCAGCAGGCTGCTGCCGGCAAAATAGCGCGTGTAAGGCAGATTGGTGAGCAGCAGAATTGGAATGACAATCGCCATCGCCACCAGCAATGGATTGACGATGGAGATATTGATTTTCGCCGCCAGTTTGCGCGCCAGAAAATAGGCGATCACGGTTAGCGGCAGCGACCACCATGCATCACTCATTCGGCTTCTCCTGCGGGCGCTGCAAACGTTCTGCGCTGAGCCCCACAATCAGCAGCACCATAAAAGTACTGACAATGCACGACACCACAATCGGCCCGAACTGTGCGGTGAGGATATCGGTATAGCCCATCACGCCGACGCTAATCGGTACAAACAGCAGCGCCATGTAGCGAATCAGTAAATGGCATCCAGGTTTCACCCACTCAACCGGCATGATTTGCAGCGCCAGCAACAGGAACAGCAGCAGCATGCCGATGATGCTGCCGGGAATGGTTATCGGGAGCAGGGCAGAAATCCCCATTCCGGCGTAAAGCGCCGCATAGATGATGGCGAAGGCGCGCACATAGCGCCAACAAGCAGAGAGAACGGCAGGCATGTCAGGCTCCTGTTTTCGTAGCGCTTTATCATACGCATTAAGC
>NZ_DAMBSA010000225.1:0-7723 GCF_032054795.1 Pantoea sp. CTOTU49201 | reverse complement strand
CTTGCTTCCTATTAACCACGTACCCAGAAAAAGAGTTCACTATGATACAGAGCAACATGGCGCCGTTAGGCATGGCCGTTACGCCACATCATCTCGCCAGCGAAAGCGCCTTAGCGGTGCTGCGCGAAGGCGGCAATGCGCTGGAAGCGATGGTGGCCGCCGCAGCCACTATCGCCGTGGTTTACCCGCACATGAACGGTTTGGGCGGCGACGGCTTCTGGCTGGTGGTACCGCCAAACGGCGATCCCATCGCCATTGACGCCAGCGGCGCGGCCGGTTCACTGGCGCATCTCGATTTCTACCACGGCGAAACGCATATTCCGCATCGCGGACCCAAAGCCGCCTTAACCGTTGCGGGTACCGTGAGCGGTTGGCAGGAAGCGTTGACGCTGGCGCAGGAACTCGGCGCTACGCCGCTGCCATTAACCCGCTTGCTGCGCGATGCGATTCGCTACGCCGCCGACGGCATTCCGGTCACCGCCTCGCAAGCCGCCGCTACCGCCGCCAAACAGCATGAGTTGCAGCATCAACCCGGTTTTGCCGCCACCTTTTTACCGGACGGCAGCGTGCCGGTTGCAGGCAGCCGCTTCACCCAACCGGCGCTGGCGAACACGCTGAGCATGCTGTGCGATCACGGACTCGAGAGTTTTTATCGCGGTGAATTGGCGCACCATCTGGCGCGCGAAATGAGCGCGCTGGGGATGCCAATCACGCTGGAAGATTTGCAGACGCATAAAGCCCGCCGCTGCACGCCGCTGCATCTGGCGCACAGTGAAGGCGATATCTGGAACATGACGCCGCCAACGCAGGGTTTGGTGTCGTTGGCGATCCTCGGCATTACCGATCGACTTAATATGGCTGACGCCAATGAAGCACAAACCGTGCACCGCATCGTCGAAGCCACCAAAAAAGCCTTCGCGCTGCGCGACAAACACATCACCGATCCGCGCCACATCGACATTGATGTACAGAGCCTGCTGGATGCTGAACATCTCAGCACGCTGGCGGCGCAGGTGGACGATCATCAAGCGGCTGCGTGGGGCACCGGGCGCGGACCGGGCGACACCGTGTGGATGGGCGTGATGGACAGCAGCGGGCTGGCCGTTTCATTCATCCAGAGCGTTTATCACGAATTCGGCAGCGGCGTGGTGCTGCCTGACACCGGCATCACCTGGCAAAACCGCGGTGCGGCTTTCAGCCTGCAACCCGATCATTTGCTGGCGCTGCAGCCGGGCAAACAGCCGTTCCACACGCTTAATCCCGCCGCCGCGCGCCTCAAAGATGGTCGCACCATGGTGTACGGTTCGATGGGCGGCGACGGTCAACCGCAAACCCAGGCGGCGATTTTCACCCGTCACGTGATTCAGGGGCATCCGCTGCAACAGGCGGTGAGCGCACCGCGCTGGCTGCTGGGTCGCACGTGGGGACAATCATCCGATTCGCTTAAGCTTGAAGCGCGCATCGCACCGGAAACGGTGCAGCAGCTGCGCGCACTCGGCCATGAGGTTGAACTGCTGCCCGATTTTAGTGAAGTGGTCGGCCATGCAGGCGCGATCGTCAGACACAACAACGGCATGCTGGAAGGCGCGTTCGATCCGCGCAGCAACGGCAGCGCCGCCGGTTTCTAACGGAGATTATTGATGAGTTCACAACCGGATTGGGCCACCTATATCGCCCAAATGGAGCAGATTCTGGCGCTGGAGCTGGATGATGCGCGCCGCGCCGAGCTGCTGACGCAGTTCAACCGCATCGCCGCAATGGCCGAGCCGCTGATGGCGCTGCCGCTCGACGACCGGCTGGAAGTGGCGGGAGTGTTTCATCCATGAAACTGTCGTCTTTATCAATTAACGCGTTGCAACAGGCGCTGAGCCAGGGCGAGATCAGCGCCCGCGATATCGCGCAACATACGCTGGCGGCGATTGAACAGCATAATCCGGCGATCAACGCCTGGACCGAAGTCACCGGTCAGCGCATGCTGCGCGAAGCCGATCAGATCGATCAGCAGCGCCAGCGCGGCGAAACCTTGCCGCCGTTGGCCGGCATTCCTTACGCAGTGAAAAACCTGTTTGATGTCGCCGGACACAGCACCTTAGCCGGAGCCAGCCTGTTCAGCGAACGCGCGGCGGCACGCGAGGATGCATGGGCGGTGAGCAAACTGCGTCAGTCTGGCGCGCTGCTCTCCGGCATGCTGAATATGGATGCCTATGCGTACGGTTTTACCACCGAAAACACTCATTATGGCGCAACGCACAACCCGCGCGATTTAACCCGCGTGGCGGGCGGATCGTCCGGCGGTTCGGCGGCGGCGGTCGCAGCCGGTTTGGTGCACTTCTCGCTCGGCACCGACACCAACGGCTCGATTCGCGTGCCCGCTTCGCTGTGCGGCATCTTCGGCCTGAAACCGACCTTTGGCCGTTTATCGCGTAGCGGCAGCCATCCGTTTGTCGCCAGCCTCGATCACATCGGCCCATTTGCCCGTTCGATTGAAGATTTGAGCCTGGTGTACGACACCTTGCAAGGTGCCGATGTCAGCGATGCCTTCCAGGCCGCGCAGCCCATTGCGCCAGTCAGCGCCGGGCTTAACAAGGGTGCAGAAGGCGTGCGCAGCGCGGTACTCGGAGGATTCTTCTCAACCTGGTGCAGCGAAGAAGCGCGAGCCGCCGTGGCCGTTGCGGCTAAAGCACTGCAGGCAATCGACGAAGTGACTTTACCGAATGCAGAGATCGCCCGTTCGGCGGCCTTTATCATGACCGCCGCAGAAGGCGGCAATCACTACTTGCCGATGCTGCGCACGCAGCCCGAGCAGTTCGAGCCCAACTCGCGCGAGCGCCTGCTGGCCGGTGCGATGCTGCCCTCGGCGTGGTACGTGCAGGCGCAGCGTTTCCGCCGTCACTTCCAGCAGCAGGTGCTGCCGCTGTTTGAGCAGTTCGACGTGCTGATTGCGCCCGCCACACCCTGCACCGCCACCACCATCGGCCAGGAAACCATTCACATCAACGGCCAGCATTTACCGACACGTGCCAGCATGGGTATGCTGACCCAACCGATTTCGTTCCTCGGTTTACCGGTCTGCACCGTGCCACTGCAAACCGCCAGCGGCTTGCCGATCGGTTTGCAGCTGATCGCCGCACCGTTTAAAGAACATCTGGCACTGCGCGCCGCCTGGGCGCTGCAACAGCAAGGGCTGACGCTGCCACAAACCACCTTAATGGATGCCTGAAGATGACACCTGAACATATCGATCGCCCGGCAGTGCTCGCCGAAGTCACCGCCGCCTTTTACCGCTACGAGCAGGCGCTGATCAGCAATGACGTTGAGGTGCTGGATGAACTGTTCTGGCACGACAAACGCACCGTGCGTTTGGGCGCGGGCGAGAATCTGTATGGCATTGATGAGATTCGCGCTTTTCGCGCGGCGCGTCCGTCGAAAGGGTTGGAACGCGAGTTACGTAATACGGTGATTACCACCTTTGGCGATGACTATGCGGTGTGCAGCACCGAATTTACGCGTGAAGGCGTGGAGAAGATTGGACGCCAGCAGCAGACGTGGGTGCGATTGCCGTGCGGCTGGCGGATTGTCGCGGCGCAGGTGAGTTTGATGAGTTAAGTTGTTAGCGGGATAAATCGGTCGCCATAAATGGCGACCCTACAAATTCAGGATGTTGGCGCCGGATGCGTCTTGATCCAGTGATCGGCGATCTGCTGACGCGTACACACCCACACATCTTCATGCTGCTGAATGTGATCGAGGAAGCGCTGCAAGCCACGGAATTTCCCCGGACGTCCCAGCAAACGACAGTGCATGCCAATCGACATCATCTTAGGTGCGGTTTCGCCCTCTTCGTACAGCACATCAAAGGTGTCGCGCAGATAGGTAAAGAACTGCTCCGCGGTGTTGAAGCCCTGCGGCGAGGCGAAGCGCATGTCGTTGCACTCCAGCGTGTAAGGGATGATCAGATGCGGTTTGACCGTGCCATCCTGGCAGGTGACCTGCGTCCAGAACGGTAAATCGTCGCCGTAATAGTCGCTGTCATAGCTGAAACCGCCCTGCTCGACCACTAAACGTCGGGTGTTTGGGCTATCGCGGCCGGTATACCAGCCGGTTGGCGCTTTACCGAACAGATCGGTTAACACGTCCACCGCCTGCTGCATGTGCTGGCGCTCGGTTTTGGCGTCCATCGCCTGATAGTGGATCCAGCGCCAGCCGTGGCTCACCACGTCGTAATCCGCCGCTTTAATCGCTTCGACGATCTCCGGATGACGCGCCAGCGCCATCGCCACGCCAAACACCGTTATCGGCAAACCGCGCTTTTGAAACTCATTGTGAATGCGCCAGAAACCGGCACGCGAGCCGTATTCATACAGCGAATCCATCGACATATGACGATCGGCATAGCTGGCCGCACCGATAATATCGGAAAGAAACTGCTCGGAACCGGCGTCGCCATGCAACACGTTATTCTCAGCACCCTCTTCGTAATTAAGAACAAACTGCACCGCGACGCGCGCTTTGCCCGGCCACTGCGCATGCGGCGGGTTGCCGGCATAGCCGATCAGATCGCGTGGATAGTTTTTGTTGAAGCTGTACTCTTTCTTTCCAGATACATCATTCATTCTGTAAGTTCCTGTCGCTCAACCAGTGGTTAGTTTAGGTGCTGAAAGACTCCGCTGAGCGGTTTTTCGAGGGGATAATCGAGATCGCCGTGCTTGCTGGTGCCAAAGCCTAGCGCCACCAGCGACTCCACCATTTTTACTGCGGCGCTGACGCCGTCGATCACCGGCATGCCCAGCTCTTTGGTGAGATCCTGCGCCAGCGTGGCCATGCCGCCGCAGCCCAACACAATCGCGCCGCTGCCATCTTCGCGTTTGGCCTGAATGCAGCGCTGACGGACTTTCTCCTGCGCCACACCGCTGCCGTCTTCCAGCGCCAGCACCGGCAGATCGATGGCGTGCAGCGCAGCACAATGGTGAGTGAAGCCATATTGCTGCAGCAGATGGCGCGCTATCACCAACGTGCGCGGCAAGGTGGTGACAATCGAAAAGCGCGTCGCCAGCAGCGTGGCGGTGTGCATGGCCGCTTCCGCGATGCCAATCACCGGTCCGCTCGCCAGTTCACGCGCCGCTAGCAATCCCGGATCGCCGAAGCAGGCAATGATATGGCCGCTCACGCCTTGCGCTTTACCGCGTTTCACCTGCTCCAGCACGCCAATTGCCGCGATGGCTTCATCAAAATGACCTTCAATCGACTCCACGCCGTGCGTTGGACACACCGCCAGAATCTCAGTGCCCGGCGCGGCGACGGCGCGCGCGGCGGCGCCAATGGTTTCCGTCATCGCTAAGCTGGTGTTGGGATTGATGACCTGAATCAGGCTCATGATGCCGCTCCTTTGTTACCGGCAAATAACCGGGTGAAATCAGGCAAGGTTTCGCCGCTGCGCTCAAAGTGCAGGCTGGCAACAATGTGTTCGAAGTGATGCTGCAGCGCCGCCGTCAGCGCCGGCAGATCTTTTTGCCGCAGCAGATCCACCAGCCGATCGTGATGATCGCAACGGCAGCCGCGCTGCCACGGTGCACCGTAAGCGGCAATCACCAACGATGAACGCTGCGTCAGGCGCGTCACCATATCGGTGAGCACTTCGTTCCCGGAGATCGCCTGCAGCTGAATATGAAAAGCGGCGGAGAGACGAATCGCGGCGGCACCATCGTGCTGGTCGTGTGCTTGCTGCTCTTCTTCAATTAGCACGCCAAGTGCTGCTAAGTGTGGCGCCTGTACGTGGCTCAGCACCGCCGGCAAATTGGCGCACTCTAATAAACTGCGGGTGGCAAAGATGTCGCGGGCTTCATCAACGCCCGGCGTCGCCACTTGTGCACCACGTCGGGGCGACAAGGTGATCATTTGCACCGCGGCGAGGCGTTGCAGCACCTTGCGAATGCCGGTGCGGCTCACGCCGAAGACGTCCGATAAGGCTTCTTCCGGCAATTTACTGCCCGGCGGCAGTTGATGCTCAACGATGGCGGTAAGTAGCGCCTGATAGATAGGTTCATCGCGATCGTTCAGATCGGCAGCCGTTTTCTGGCCTGTTTCACTCTTCATTACCTGCTCCGGTAAGTGACTGTGTGCTGCACATCGTATACGTGAAATTAATTTTTTGTATACAAGAAATCAATTCTGGCCTGGATCCTGCAATACAGTTTCACGATGTGATTATTATTCCATGATGTAGAGAGGAGCAGGTTTCATGCCAAATCATTCTGAAGTGACCTCTGCGGTGGCCTCTGAAGCCAACGCGCAATACAGTCCACGCCTGTGTAACGAAGATCTGGCGCCGACGCGCGACCAGAACTGGTCGTGGTACAACATCTTTTCTTTCTGGATGTCGGACGTGCACAGCATGGGCGGCTATGTGGTGGCCGCCAGCTTCTTTACCCTTGGACTGGCGAGCTGGCAGGTGCTGCTGTGCTTGTTAGTGGGCATCTGCATTGTGCAGCTGTGCGCCAATCTGGTGGCCAAACCGAGCCAGATGGCGGGCGTGCCCTACGCGGTGATTTCGCGCCAGGCGTTTGGCGTATTCGGCGCGAATATCCCGGCGATTATTCGCGGGCTGATCGCTTTCGCGTGGTACGGCATCCAGACTTATCTGGCGGCCAACGCGCTGATGCTGGTGCTGCTGAAGTTCTTCCCAACCCTGAGCAGCATGACGCACAGCAGCTGGCTAGGCTTATCACAGCTGGGCTGGTGCTGTTTCGGCGTGATGTGGTTGCTGCAGGCGATGGTGTTCTGGCACGGCATGAGCGCGATCAAACGCTTTATCGATGTCGCCGGTCCGGCGGTGTATGTGGTGATGGTGGCGCTGGCGGGCTGGATTGTATACAAAACCGGTTTTGACGGTATCTCCTTCACGCTGGCCAGCAAGCAATTGAGCACCGGCGAGCAAACCTGGCAGATGATCACCGCCACCGCGCTGGTGGTCTCCTACTTCTCCGGTCCGCTGCTGAATTTTGGTGACTTCTCGCGTTACGGCAAAAGCATGGGCGAAATTCGTCGCGGCAACCGCTGGGGCTTACCGTTCAACTTCCTGCTGTTCTCGATTGTCACCGTGGTGATTGTTTCCGGTACCCAATCGCTGTTCGGCAGAATGATCACCGATCCGATTGAGACCGTCAGCATGGTCGGTAACGACGTGGCGGTGGCGATTGGCCTGCTGACCATGATTATCGCTACCATCGGCATTAATATCGTGGCGAACTTTGTCTCGCCGGCATTTGACTTCTCTAACTGCTCACCGCAAAAAATCAGCTTCCGTACCGGTGGCATGATTGCTGCAGTCGGCTCGGTGTTACTGACGCCGTGGAACCTGTTCCAGTCGCCAGAATTGATCCACTACACGCTGGATGTTCTGGGTTCGTTTATTGGGCCACTGTTCGGCATCCTGGTGGCTGATTTCTATCTGATTAAACGCAGCAAAGTTTACGTTGACGACCTGTTTGATGACACGCCAAAAGGACGTTACTGGTATCGCGGCGGCTTCAATCCGAAAGCGATTGCTGCGCTGCTGCCGTCGGTGGGCATTTGTCTGGTGATCAGCTTTATTCCTTCACTGCATGCGGTGGCGAACTTTAGCTGGTTTATCGGTGTGGCGTTGGGTGCGGGCTGCTATCGCTGGCTGGCGCGTGCTGACCGCGAAGAGTCTGTGGCGGCGTATCGCGCGACGGTGGCGGTGCAG
>NZ_DAMBSA010000224.1:0-7732 GCF_032054795.1 Pantoea sp. CTOTU49201 | reverse complement strand
GAGATCGTCGGGTAACAAGGCGCTGAGTGGACAAAACTCAATGTCCTGCTCTTCCGCACGTTTCAGCAGATCGGCGAATGCCTTAAGTCCGACAATCCCTTCCACTTCGGCATGAATGGTGTAGACCGGCGAACCTGTTGCAGCATGGATCTGCTCGAGAATGAAGTCGTTAAAACCTTCCGCGCTTACCGATTGTCCCACCACTTCATCCCAGGTGGGCAAGGTCACCGGAATTTGTACCGTGCCGATGCTGCCATCGCTAAGAATGGGCAGAAATGGCCCAGTACCTCGGCAATCACTGTTATAGCTGAAGCCAAACTGTTGCTTGGCAGCCACTACGCGACCATCCGCCCGCCAACCCGCCACGGCTGAACAGGTGACGTTGTCACCAATAATCGCTTCAAGCGCCTGTTTCCCGCGCGCAATATGCTCAACCAGTTTCTCTTGCGGCCACACGCCCGCCCAGGTTTGCCAGGCAAAGTGATCCCACGCATGTAAACCGACTTCGTGATGATCGGCGGTAGCACTGATGATCTCCTCCAGACCTCGACCAATTTCGCGTCCCGGCCACGCGGTGCCGGCAAGCAAGATATCCCAGCCGTAAAGAGATGCTGCGCGCGAACGCAGCATTTTCCACAGGAAGCGCGGTTTTAACAGGCGCCACAAGTGGCGCCCCATATTGTCCGGTCCAACACTGAAGAAAAAACTGGCCTGCAGCTGATGCAGACTGAATTGCTCCAGTAGCGCCGGCACCCCGAATTGGGTGCCGCGCCAGGTATCTACATCGACGCGCAAACCTACTTTTTTCATGGCTTATCCTGCAGCTCAACGGTGCGCAGGAAGAAGTCCAGCGTGTTATCGATGGTGGTATCCATCTCGACGGTTGGCGTCCAGTCGAGCAGACGACGCGCGTTTTTGATCGACGGCTTGCGGTGTTCCACGTCCTGATAACCTTTACCGTAATAGCTGCTGCTTTCTACTTCACGGAATCCGGCAAATGGCGGGAAGTTGCTGCGCAGCGGATGGCGTTCAAAACTCGCCAACAGACGCTCGGCCAACTCTTTGATGCTGGCTTCGTTATCCGGATTACCGATGTTGACGATCTGACCATCGCAGTTGTTCTGCTTGTTCTCGATGATGCGGAACAGCGCTTCAATGCCGTCACGAATATCGGTGAAGCAGCGCTTCTGTGCGCCGCCATCGATCAGCTTAATCGGTGAACCTTCCACCAGATTCAGGATCAGTTGCGTAATAGCACGAGAGCTACCGATACGTGCAGCGTTCAGGTTATCGAGGCGCGGTCCCATCCAGTTAAACGGACGGAACAAGGTAAAGCGCAGCCCTTCTTTC
Source organism: Pantoea sp. CTOTU49201 (assembly GCF_032054795.1). Lineage (NCBI taxonomy): Bacteria > Pseudomonadati > Pseudomonadota > Gammaproteobacteria > Enterobacterales > Erwiniaceae > Pantoea > Pantoea sp. CTOTU49201. The sequence goes on along the minus strand of NZ_DAMBSA010000224.1, from coordinate 6,382 downwards.
TCACCGTAAGCCCAAATCACGCGGTCCAGCAACTGCTTAGAAACGGAGTAGATCCAGCGCTGTTTGTTGATCGGCCCAACAACCAGATTCGAGTGATCCTCATCGAAATGTTTGTCAGTACACATACCGTACACTTCGGAGGTCGATGGGAAGATGATGCGTTTTTTGTACTTCACGCAGTCACGAATGATTTTGAGGTTCTCTTCAAAATCGAGTTCGAACACGCGCAGTGGATTGCGGGTGTACTCAATCGGCGTGGCAATCGCCACTAATGGCAGCACCACATCGCACTTCTTAATGTGATATTCGATCCATTCTGAGTGAATGCTGATGTCGCCTTCGACAAAGTGGAAGCGAGGCTGATCGAGGAAACGGCTGATGGCATCAGAACCGATGTCTAAACCGTATACTTCAAAGTTATCATCCTGCAGCAGACGCTCAGTGAGATGGTTACCGATAAAGCCGTTCACGCCGAGGATCAGCACGCGCGTACGACGTTTTACCGCTGCCACCGGCTGAGAATAAAGCAATGCGCCCTTCACCATGCCGAGGTTTTGCGCCAGCTGGCTGCCGTTCATGAAGACGCCGTTATCGCTTTGACCGGTCATCACTTCCAGCGCACCTTCACCGCAAGCGATGAGGAACGGCTCTACGGACAATACGGTGCCTGGTTTGGCGTGGTGATCAATGTTGTGCACGCGGCTTTTCCACACCACGAATTTTACCGTTCCGGCGAAGGCAAACGCGCCCGGCCACGGATAAGTCACAGCACGCACCAGGTTGTTAACCGTCTGCGCCGGGGCTTCCCATTTGATGCGACCATCTTCCGGTGTGCGACGACCAACAACAGTGGCTTCACTTTCGTTTTGTGGCGTGGTGACGATATCACCCCGTTTTACCGCCGGTAACGCGCCATTCAGTACTTCGGTGGCGCAGGCCACCAGTTTGCGATGCAGCGTTAATGCGTTGTCTTGCTCGTCAATCGCGACGCGCTGTTGCGCCACGATGTCACCGGCATCGGCGCGTTTCACCATGCGATGCAAGGTTACGCCGGTTTCGGTTTCGCCATTGACCAGCACCCAGTTCAGCGGTGCGCGGCCACGGTATTTTGGCAGCAGCGAACCATGCAGGTTAAAGGCACCCAGTTTTGCGCAGTTGAGGATGCTGTCGTTCAGCAGAGCACGATAGTAGAAGGAGAAGATGTAATCCGGTGCCATGGTTTTAATACGATCGACCCACAGCGGATGATTCACATCTTCCGGCGCATAGACCGGAATGCCCTGCTCAGCGGCTAAACGCGCAACGGAGTCAAAAAAGTGGCTCTCAGTTCCTGTGTCTGAGTGGGTAAAAATAGCGCTGATTTCATAACCAGCGTTCAGAAGTGCAGAAATACCCGCACAGCCCATTTCGGCGTAGGCGAAGACGACAGTTTTCATTGCTCAATTTCCTGTACAGATGAGGCTTTTTGCTGTGGGTGAATTACACGTTGGATGAAGTAGCGCGGACGGGCGCGCACGTCGTTGTAAATGCGGCCGATGTATTCGCCGAGTAACCCCATGCCGATAAACTGCGCACCGACAAAAATAAACAGCACGGCGAACAGCAGGAACACGCCGTCGCCGGCCCAGGCAGCGCCGAGGAACAGGCGCAGCACTATCAGAATCAGCGAGAAGGCAAACCCGGCCAGCGCAATCAGGCTGCCGACGATACTCAGCAGACGCAGCGGCGTGGTGGTGAGGCAAGTCACCAGGTCATACATCAGGTTAATCAGCCGCATAAAGCTGTATTTTGAATCGCCAAACTCGCGCTCGGCATGCGCCACCGGCAGCTCAATGGTGCGGCGCGCAAAGGTGTTGGCGAGGATGGGAATAAAGGTGCTGCGTTCGTGGCAGTTCAGCATCGCATCAACAATATGACGGCGATAAGCGCGCAACATGCAGCCGTAATCGCCCATCGCTTTGCCAGTCACGCGCTGAATCAGGTGATTGATGGTGCGTGAGGCGCGACGACGGAACCAGCTGTCCTGGCGGTTCTGGCGCACGGTACCCACCACGTCGTAGCCCTGCTGCGCCGCTTTCACCAGGTTCGGGATCTCTTCCGGCGGGTTTTGCAGATCTGCATCCAGCGTGATGATCAAATCGCCGCTCACGTGGCTAAAGCCCGCCATGATCGCCGAGTGCTGGCCGTAATTACGATTGAGTAACACGCCAACCACATGGCTGCCCGGCATATCCGCAGCGTCAGCAATCATCTCACCTGAGCGATCGCTGCTGCCGTCATCAACCAGCAGAATCTCGTACTCCAGACCTAATTCCGCGCAGGCCGCATCAGTACGACGCACCAGCTCCGGCAGGCTCTCCTCTTCGTTGTACACCGGGATCACCACGGAGACTTTACGAATGGCTTTTTCTTCCAACATGTCAAACTCCAGCGATCTGACGCAATGCGCTAATGACGCGCGTGACATCTTCGTCGCGCATATCAGGGAACAACGGGATTGAGCAAATGCGATCGCTATTCCATTCGGTGTGCGGCAGTGAGAGCTGCGGATAGCGTTCGCGGTAGTATTTGTGAGTGTGTGCAGCACGGAAATGCAGACCGGTGCCGATATCCTGCGCTTTAAGTGTTTCCATTAATGCATCGCGGGTAATGCCGCATTGCGCTTCATCGACACGAATAATGAACAGATGCCACGCATGCTGATGCGCCCATTCTGGCTGCGTCAGCGGCAGAAACGGCGTATCCGCCAGTTCGTTGAGATAACGTTGCGCAATCGCCGCGCGGCGTTCATTGATGGCGGGCAATTTTTTCAGCTGCACCAATGCAATGGCAGCGCTGATATCCGGCAAGTTGTATTTGAAGCCCGGCATGATCACTTCCGCCTGCGGCTTGCGGCCATGCGTGTGGCGATCGTAAGCATCGACGCCGAGGCCGTGGAATTTCAGGCTACGCATGCGGTCGGCCAGCGCCGCATCATCGGTCACAATCAAGCCACCTTCGGCGCAGGTCATGTTTTTGATGGCGTGGAAGGAGAAGATCGCCGTGCCCTGTTGGCCAACGTGCTTGCCTTTGTAGTAACAGCCCGCAGCGTGCGCGGCGTCTTCAATCACCGGAATGCCATGACGCTCACCGATGGCGCGGATGGCATCCAAATCGGCTGGGACGCCCGCGTAATGCACCGGAATGATGGCGCGCGTGCGCGGCGTGATCGCTGCTTCAATCTGCTCCGGCGTCACCATTAAGGTGTCGCGATCGATATCGATCATCACCGGCGTCGCACCGAGCAGCGTGATGATGTTAATGGTGGAAACCCAGGTCAGAGACGGCGTGATCACTTCATCGCCGGGCTGAATATTCAGCGCCAGCAGCGTGACATGCATCCCTGCCGTGGCGGAACTGACGGCAATCGCATGCTGATTACCGGTGAGCTGGCAAAAAGCTTCTTCCAGTTCAGCATTTTTCGGGCCCGTAGTAATCCAGCCTGATTCAAATACTGCTTTTACCGCAGCTAACTCTTCCTCGCCCAACGATGGACGCGAAAATGGAAGGGAAGTCATAAGTTTACCTTAACGTTTAACGCCTTGAGTTTCATGCATCAGGACCATATAAAAATGTGCAATCGATTGATACCACAACAACATTAAGTAACTTGCTGTTTAAACGTAGGTTAAACCGTATAAAATTGACAGCACAAACTGTTAACTTTCTAGGGCTCCTTAAAACACATTAGTAAGGCTTTTTTATCGCCTGAGGAAACAAGATACGCAGGAAAACTTAACTCAACATTAAATGGCTGAAACACAAGCTGGCTTTTTTCTTAAATGTTGAAGTTTGGTAGAAGAAAGTAGGCATGAAAAAGCTGTGGATTATTAACTATACTCTTCTTAAGGTTATGTTAAGGTTCAGATCCGAGACTATGTCCGGTTTTGGCTAATAAACGCTAAGTGGAGGAGTGGCAATGAGAACTGATAATGACCGACTGTCACAGGCTGCTTTGCGCCGTCATCACATTGGGATTAAAACCAAAGGGCTGCGCTATCGCGGCGATCTCTATGTGTTTCGATTTAATGCCGGGCAATATGATGTCTACCTGAATAACGACCACGTTATGTCTCTGGCGACCAGCAATGTGCAGGAAGCGATTCAGATGTTTAAGCAGCAGTCTTAATTCTTAACTCTTCTTATTTCTCCTTTAACTCTATATCTCAGGACGCTCTATTTGAGAGCGCTCTTATATTCTTAACGCCGCCAGACATTTACTTTACTCACGAATGCAATTTCATATGTGTTAATCCTCATTCGGTCTATTGACCTTTTAGGCTGAGGGAGATTCCCCTCAGCCATTTTTATTTACCAGGCAAATTATCATGAAACCAAAACACTCCCCTGCGCAGATATTTTCAACTCGTCTATCCGCATCCAAAAACGCTGCTTTTCTGCCGAACTCATCGACCATCTGCTTCCAATGCCGAATCACCAGATGAAAGGCAAGCGCTGCTACATCGTATAAGCGGGTGATCTTAAGATCATTCCGAGAGTGCTCTTATAGCTAATAGATTCTCATCTCATTATTTTAGCGAAAATTTCACAGAGACAATTCACATGATCACTGATGAACAGGCAAAGCTATTACTTACGTCCGGACAGCTTAATTATGAAGATATCCTGCTGTTGGACTGTGCCTATAATAAAATCACGCTACCCCAACAGTCGATAACGTTCTCTGTTAACGAAGCGCAAAAGCGTTTAATGCTCTGCATGCTGAATAAAATAAGCTGCAAACGCGAGATAATTAAAGTGGTCTGGAACGATAATCACCAACGTATTCGTGATAACAATTATCACCAGTTGGTGTTTCAGTTTCGCGCCCTGCTACAACGCAATGGTTTACCCGCAAACTTAATTGTCACGGTGCCCTATTACGGGTTAAAGCTCAATGAACCCTTATTGCGCGAACTGCACGGTTGTGAAGACGCTATGCCCGAAGAACCGCGTAAATTGCTGCCGCAACTGCTCTCCTTTGCGCGTTCGCTGTTCTAAGCAAAATGGATATTCGCGCAGTTGCTCATGCCTGTATTCAATGGCGACATCTTCTCATCTGGCTGCTCAGTGCGCTGCTGCTCCTCGCGGCGCTACTGCGACTGATGATGACGCTCACTGCAGGCAACGCAATCTCAATCGAACTGCCGCTATCGCCCGCAACAGCGCAGGACGCCCCGCGCGCATCAGTTTTGAATCTCGCGTTGTTCCGTGAAAAACAGGCGTGGTCGCCATTTGCGGTCAGTGAAATGGCCGCTGACGATGCGCGTCTGCGCGATGCTCCGCGCAGCACTTTGCCACTCAAGGTGATGGGCATTGTTCATCAACGTTCAGCTCATCAAAGTCTGGCGATTCTTGCAGACAATCAACTGCAGTTCACGGTGTCCAGTGATGATGCGCTGCCGGGATACGCCGCGAAAGTGGCTCGTATCTTCTCCGATCGCGTGATTGTGCAATATCGCGGCCACTACGAATCGCTCTTAATGGAATCAGGCAGTCCGCGATGACTGCATCAATTATGAAAAAATTTCTTTTGTTGCTCTGTCTGATGACGTTTGCGGTTCAGGCAGACGAGTATGACGCCAGTTTTAAAAACGCTGAAATAGGCGAGTTTATTAATACGGTGAGCAAAAACCTCAGGAAAACCATCATTCTTGACCCCAGCGTCAAAGGTCATATCAGCGTGCGCAGCCATGAAGTGCTGGATGAAGAGCAGTATTACCAGTTCTTTCTCAGCGTGTTGGATGTGTATGGCTTCTCGGTTCTCAACATGAAAAACGGCGTGCTGAAAGTGGTGCCGTCGAAAAATGCTAAAAGCGGCGTGATTCCCCTCTCCAAAAATGGCGAAATCCGCGCTGGCGATGAGTTGATTACCCGCGTGGTACCGCTGCAATTTGTCACCGCCAAAGATCTCGCGCCCCTACTGCGTCAGTTGAATGATGCTGCGGCAGGCAGCGTGGTGCATTACGATCCCAGCAATGTGCTACTGATGACCGGGCGCGCAGCCGTCATCGAACAATTGGTGGCGATTGTTGAAAGTGTTGATCTGCCGGACGATCACAGCGTGGATAAAATCATTTTAGACAATGCAGCAGCCCCGCAGGTGGCGGAGTTGCTGAACAACCTGCACAGCAAAGCCGCAGCCAAAGCCGTGGCCGATAGCCGAACCAATGCGTTATTAATCAGCGGTGAGGCGTCAGCCCGTCAATCATTGCTTGCGGCCGCGCGCGAACTTGATGCTAAGCAGGTACGGCGCAGCAATGCCAAAGTGATTTACCTCAAACACGCCAAAGCCGAAAACCTGCTGGAAGTGTTAACGGGTATCAATCCGCAAGGCGACACC
>NZ_DAMBSA010000223.1:0-7781 GCF_032054795.1 Pantoea sp. CTOTU49201 | reverse complement strand
ATGGTTTCCGTGACAATTAGCTCTTTACTGCTGAAGTAACGATATATTTGCCCTGCCCCTAACGCAGATTCACGGCTAATATCCGCCATGCTGGCGCCATGAAATCCTGAGCGACTGAAACAAACTTTTGCCGCATTAATAATCTGCTGCTGACGTTGCAAAAAAAATTCGTCATGTTCAGAGTGGCTCACATTGGCTCCGAAAAAGAATTTATCGTTTTAATTGCGTTATGATACGCGATGCGTATCCGGTGAGAAACCATGACAATGTTTCCAATATTTGCGGTTGGTGCGCATAAATGCGCACCCTACGAAAAACGCGCCAATCCTTTGTAGGGTCGCCATTTATGGCGACCGAAAGACGATTAACTGACGAGCATTACGCAATTATTGCGTGCTCATTATTTCAGATTCTTTCAACGCCGTGCCGCCGCCCATCACTTTATAGAAGGTGATCAAATTCAGGTAATAGGCTTGCTGCGTACTCACCAAACTGGTGCGGGCGCTGTACAGCGTGCGCTGCGCAGTCAAGGCATTGAGATAGGTATCAACGCCGTTGCGATAGCGCAGATCCGCCAGATGGTAATAGGTTTGCGATGCCGCCACATTACTCTGCTGACTGCTGAGCTGATCGTTGATGGTGCCGCGACGCGCCAGCGCATCCGCCACTTCCTGGAAGGCGGTTTGCACCGCTTTCTCATACGCCGCCACGTAATACTCTTTCTGTGCTTTGGTGTATTTCAGGTAAGAAACGTTGTAGCCGCCCTGGAAAATCGGCAGCGAAATGCTCGGCGCAAACGACCAAATGCCCGCCCCGTTCTTAAACAGCGTCGACAGATCGGCACTGCCGATGCCGCCGCTACTAGTCAGCGTAATGCTCGGGAAGAAGTTGGCACGCGCCGCGCCAATACTGGCGTTGGCAGATTTAAGATTGTGCTCGGCTTGCAACACATCAGGGCGATTCAGCAACGCATCCGATGAGACGCCTGCCGGCACCTCACGCAATGCGTTACCAATCGACTCAATACTGTCAGGCAGCAGATTATCCGGCACGCTGCGGCCCACCACTAAATCCAGCGCGTTTTTATCCTGCGCCACCAGCGTGGTGTAGCTGGCGACATCGGCCTGCGCAGATTGATAAGTGGTTTCCGCAGACGAGACATCCACCATCGAGGCGATGCCATTTTCCATCTGCTTACGCGTCACCTGCCATGATTGGCGTGCGCTCTCGGCGGTCTCTTTGGCAATCGCCAGATTGCTGCGATCGGCGGCGAGCTGCAGCCAGTAGTCCACCGTGTTGTATAGCACCGTCAGGCGCGTGCTGCGTGCGCCCTGCAGCGTGCCGAGATAAGTTTCATACTGTTCGCGCGTCAGGCTTTGGTTTTTGCCAAACAGATCGAGTTCAAACGAACTGACGCTGCCTTCCGCCGAATAGCTGTTGCTGATGGCGGTTTGATTGCCTTCGCCGGTTAACGCGCGTGAACGCGTGCCGCTCACGCCTGCGCTGATGGTCGGGAACAGATTGGCGCGCTCTTCGCCATATTGCGCATGCGCCGACTTCACGCTGGCCACCGCTTCACGCAGGTCGCGGCTGCTATCCAGCGCCATCGCCACCACCTGACGCAGTTTGGCGTCGAGCACATAATCCTGCCAGCTCAGGTCGCGGTAGTTGCTGGCCTGCGTGCCTTGCAGTGAACGATAGGCATCACCGCTCGGCATCTGGTTGCTGACCGCGCCTTGCGGGCGGTCATAGTGCGGATCGAGTGAGACACAACCCGACAGCAGCGCGGGAATTAACACCATTAAGAGTTTTGCCGACATGTTATTCCCCCGCCTTCGCCACAGATTGATGATTATCGTCATGCGGAATCGCCGGGAAGACGCGACGCACCAGAACAAAGAACAGCGGAACAAAGAAGATCGCCAGCAAGGTGGCGGTCAGCGTGCCGCCAATAATGCCGGTACCAATCGCAATGCGGCTGTTGGCGCCCGCGCCCGTGGAAATCGCCAGTGGCAATACGCCAGCAGTAAACGCCAGCGAGGTCATGATGATCGGACGCAGACGCATCGATGCCGCGTGCGTCGCCGCTTTCACCAGGTTTTCCCCTTTGCGGTAATTGTCTTCGGCGAACTCAACGATCAGAATCGCGTTCTTCGCCGACAAGCCAATGATGGTTAACAACGCCACCTGGAAATAGACGTCGTTTTCCAGTCCGCGCAGGCTGATCGCCAGCAGCGAACCGATCACGCCGAGCGGCACCACCATCATCACCGAGAACGGCACCGACCAGCTTTCATACAACGCCGCCAGACACAGGAACACCACAATCAGCGAGATGCCATACAGCGACATCGCCTGGTTGCCGGAGAGTTTTTCCTGATAGGACAAGCCGCTCCACGCAAAGGTGGTGCCCGCCGGAAGCTTCGCCGCCAGTTTTTCCATCGCGCTAATCGCATCCCCGGAACTCTTGCCTGCCGCCGCCGAACCTTCGATCTCGTAGGACGCCAGGCCGTTATAGCGTGACAGCACATCCGGGCCGTACGCCCACTCTGACGAGGCAAACGATGCAAACGGCACCATGGTGGTATTGCTGTTGCTATCGCTGCCGCGCACGTACCAGTGATCGATATCTTCCGGCTTGCTACGGAACTGCTGATCGCCCTGCATATAAACCTTCTTCACGCGGCCACGATCGGTGAAGTCGTTGATGTAGCTGCCGCCAATCGCCGCACTGAGCGTGTCGTTGATGTCGCTGATGGTGAGGCCCAGCGACTGCGCTTTTTCATCGTCGATATTGACCTGCAGCTGCGGTAAATCCGGCAAGGTGTTGGCACGCACCGCGCTGAGCAGCGGATCCTGATTGGCTTCAGCAATCAGCTGATTGCGCATCTTCAGTAACTGGTCGCGTCCGGTGGTGCCGCGCGCCTGCAGCTCAAAGGTGAATCCGTCTGACTGCCCTAAACCGGACACCGACGGCGGCGACAGCACGAAGATCTGCGCATCACGAATGCTGGCCAGGCTCGCCATGGCACGTGCGGCAATCGCATCGGCACTGTTTTCTGTACCTTTTCGCTCGCTCCAGTTCTTCAGCGAGATAAAGCCAATCCCGGCGTTCTGGCCGCTGCCGGCAAAGCTGAAGCCGTTCACCAGCATGCTGACGTTGACGTTGTCTTTTTCTTTAGTGGCAAAGTATTCCTGTACCTGACGACGAACCTCGCTGGTACGGTTTTCCGTTGCGCCCGGTGCCAGCTGATATTGCACCATGATGTAGCCCTGATCTTCAGTTGGCAGGAAGCCGGTCGGCAACCGCATGTACATCACCGCGCAACCGATCAGCAGCACCGCGTAAAGCAGCAGATAGCGCACCGAACTGTGCAGCACATGGCCGACGCCATTGTGATAACGCGCCTGCACGCGCTCGTAGCTGCGATTAAACCAGCCGAAAAAGCCCTTTTTGCCGCCTTCTTCGTTATGCGGTTTGAGCAGCGTGGCGCACAGCGCTGGTGTCAGCGTAAGCGCCACAATCACCGACAGCACCATCGAGGAAACAATAGTGATGGAGAACTGACGATAGATAACGCCGGTTGAGCCGCTGAAGAAGGTCATCGGCAGGAACACCGCCGATAGCACCAACGCAATACCAATCAACGCGCCGGTGATCTCTTTCATTGATTTCTCGGTGGCCTGACGCGGCGGTAAACCCTCTTCGCGCATCACACGCTCAACGTTCTCCACCACCACAATCGCATCATCCACTAACAGCCCGATGGCGAGCACCATGCCGAACATGGTTAAGGTGTTGATCGAGTATCCGAACAGCGACAGCACGCCAAAGGTTCCGAGCAACACCACTGGCACGGCAATCGCCGGAATCAGCGTGGTGCGGATGTTCTGCAGGAACACGAACATCACGATCACCACCAAAATCACCGCCTCAATCAGGGTTTTCACCACCTCTTCAATCGAGATTTTCACGAAGTCGGTGCTGTCGAGCGGATACGCCACTTCATAGCCCGCTGGCATGCTGCTGCGGAATTCGTCGATGGTGGCTTTCACCTGTTCGGCGGTTGACAGCGCATTGGCACCGGACGCCAGCTGCACCGCAATCCCCGAAGCCGGATGACCGTTGGCCAGCACGTTGGCACTGTAATCCTCATCACCCATTTCCACGCGTGCCACATCGCTAAGATGCACCACCGAGCCGTCGCTTTGGCTTTTCAGCACGATATTGCGGAACTGTTCTGGTGTTTGCAGACGCGAGCGCGAGCGCACGGTCGCCACCAGCTGCTGCTCTTTACTGGCCGGTTGCGCGCCTAACTGACCCGATGAAACCTGGGTATTCTGGCTCTCCAGCGCGCTTGTGACATCGGACGGCATCAGCGAATAGGAGGCGAGTTTGGCGGGATCGAGCCAGATGCGCATGGCGTATTCGGCACCAAACACCTCTACGCTGCCGACGCCCGGCACGCGCGCCAGCGAGTCTTCCATGTTGCTGACCATATAGTCCGCTACATCGGCTGAAGTACTTTTGTTGGTTTTATCGTACAGCGCCAGAATCAGCAGGAAGTCGCTTTGCGCCTTCTCTACCGTCACGCCTTGCGTGGTGACGGACGTTGGCAAGCGGCTTTCGGCCTGCTGCACTTTGTTCTGCACCTGCACCTGCGCAATGTCCGGATCGGTGCCCTGCTGGAAGGTGACGTTGATTTTCACCTGGCCAGTTGAGGCGGTGCTGGTGGAATCGAAATAGAGCAAGCCGTCGATGCCGGTGAGCTGCTGCTCGATCACCTGCGTGACGCTGCTTTCCAGCGTTTCCGCCGACGCACCGGTGTAAGTGGCCTGAATACTGATCTGCGGCGGCGCGACGTCGGGATATTGCGCAATCGGCAGGCTTCTAATGCTGAGCACGCCGAACATCATGATGCAGATGGCGATTACCCAGGCGAATACCGGGCGGCGAATAAAGAACTGAGCCAACATAATTACTGGCCTCCGCTGCTGGCGCTGTTCGGCGTCACTTCAACCGCTTTCACCGTCATCCCGGCCTGCACTTTGGCGGTGCCTTCAACAATCAGCTTGTCGCCGCTGTTTAAGCCGCTGGTCACCAGCCAGGTGTTGCCAATAACACGATCGGTCACCACTTCCCGGCTCTGCACTTTGTTCTCTTTATCCACCACCAGCGCGGTGGCGTTGCCTTTGGCATCGCGCGTGATGCCCTGCTGCGGGGCCAGAATCGCATCGTTTTTAACCCCGTTGGTGACGTTGGCACGCACATACATGCCCGGCAACAACTCATGCTGCGGATTGGGGAAAATCGCGCGCAGCGTAACGGTTCCGGTGGCTTCATCAACCGCCACTTCGGTCAGTTCCAGCTTGCCGGCATGATCATAATTGCTGCCGTCTTCCAGTTTTACCGTCACCGGCACCACATCGCCGCTCTGTTGTAAGGAAGCCTGCTGACGTTTCAGTTTCAGCAGTTGCACGCTGGATTGGGTGAGATCGACATAGATCGGATCCAGCGCGCGAATGGTCGCTAGCGCGGTGGTTTGCGCTGAGGTCACCAGCGCGCCCGGCGTCACCGACGAGATGCCGATGCGGCCCGAAATCGGCGCTTTGATTTGCGTGTAGTTGAGGTTAATGCGGGCGCTTTCGACGGCGGCACGATATTGATCAACCGACGCCACGTTCTGTTGATAGGTTGCCAGCGCATCGTCGGCATCCTGGCGCGACACGCCATTCTCTTTCACCAGCGCGCTATAACGCGCGGATTTTAACTGGCTGCTTTTCACTAACGCCTGCGCATTTTTCAACTGCGCAACGGCCTGGTCGTAACTGGCCTGATAGCTAGCCGCATCGATTTGATACAGCACCTGGCCGGCTTTGACTTCATCGCCTTCGGTAAACAGGCGCTTCTGGATGATGCCGTCCACCTGCGGACGCACTTCCGACACCATGCTGCCCACCACGCGTCCGGTGAGCTGACTATCGAGCGTCACCGGCTCGGTTTGTAGCGTTTTCACGCCAACTTCGGTGGTCATCTCGCCCGCTGGCGGGGCGCTGTTCTGGTCACAGGCGGCGAGCAATAACACCAGCCCGGCGATGGCCGTGCGCTGAAAATTCTTCATGAATAATCCTGTAGTGAACGTTCATTCTCATATTTAAGTCTACCAAATCGCAGATGTGGGCGTATGTCAGGAAAATGAAAAGAGCGATCCTGAAAAGCGGCAGCAGAAAAGCGTCCTCTTTAATTGAGGATTTTTAGTGGTTAAATCGCGATAGGTTACAAAGTGTTGCTAAAGATAATGAGTAATAAGCATTAATGCAAATGATTATTATTTACATGAAAATAAACGTTAACCCGATGCGCGGCCTTGCATGCGCGTCGTAGGGTCGTCATTCATGGCGACCTCCTTCCAGGTGCGCATAAATGCGCCCCCTACGAAATATGACTTACAACCTTTAACGCCAACTGCGGGCTGGTTAATGGCTGATTATCCGGTCTAAACAAACTGGTCGCCGCCGCCATCGAAACCTGAGCCAGCGCCACGTGATCCGCGCCCTGCTGTTTCCCGTCTTGAACCGCTTGCGCAATCATCTGCAAATACACATCCTGCTGGCCCGCTTTAAACGCCGCCCATGCGCCAGGAATCAGCTGCACGTCAGGATGCTGTTCAGCCGGCAGCGTCGCCGGGCAAAACAGCGCGCGCGTTGCCGCTAGCGTGGATTCAGCCGCACACAGCACCAGCGATTTTCCCGTCAAACGGTGCACCGCATCGGCCAGCATGCGATCGGTGCGATACACCGGGCAATCATGCCCTTCAGCGTGAAAACCATCGGCAACCGGGCCCAGCGTCGAGCAGGTAATCAGAATCGCGTCAAACCACGGCGTCAGGCTGTGTAACAGTTGCTCCAGCTTTTGCTGCTGCAGCGCGGTCATGCCACCGGTCAGCTCCGCTTCCGCCAGCAAATGTGGCATCACAATATGACTCAGTGAGCCGTTGCTCATGCCCAATGAATTTGCGGCGTCATCAAAAATAGCGATATTACTGGCGGCGGTATGCAGGCAGGCGATGGTCATACAATTCCTTATCAGTGGCGTCTCGCACAGAGGCTCAATATAACCCGATGAAAACAAAAAAGGCGCCACAATGGGCGCCTTGTTCTATTTCACTGCGATTACTTCAAACGGAATGCCACCACGCTGTCACCCGCCTGGGTGCCGAGCGAACCGTGACCGCCTGCTGCAATCACCACGTACTGCTTACCGTCTTTACCCATAAAGGTAGACGGCGTGGCTTGCGCACCGGCACTCAGCTCGGTTTGCCACAGCAGTTCGCCGGTGGTGCTGTCGTAGGCGCGGAAGAAGTTATCCGCGGTTGCACCGTGGAACACCAAATCACCTGCGGTCAGCAATGGACCACCGTGCGCCACCATGCCCATCGGGAAACCGATTGGGAAGCGGCCAGGCAGGAAGCTGGTCTTCAGGTTTTTGGTAACGCCCACGCGACGCAGCCATTCGGTTTTACCGGTCTTCAGATCCACGCCTACCATGCGGCCCCAAGGCGGTGCAACGCATGGAATGCCGAGGCCAGACGCCATCTGCTGGATATGAATCGCGTAATCACCGTGGAAGTTTTCGTTCCAGTATGGCGTGCCATCTTTGGTGAACAGGCGCTCGGTGGCGGTCTGCTCGCTGCGTTTGATCAGGTTGTACTTGTAAGCCAAACGTACTGGCGCGGCAATCAGCATTTGACGCTGCGGATCGACGGCAACAGAACCCCAGT
>NZ_DAMBSA010000222.1:0-7814 GCF_032054795.1 Pantoea sp. CTOTU49201 | reverse complement strand
AAAACTTACTTCATGGAGAATCAAACCGATCCGCGTCTGGTAAAACAGATTGCCAGCGAAACCGGCGCACAGCCGGGCGGGGAACTTTATCCTGAAGCGCTGTCGGAAGCGAATGGCCCGGCAGCGACCTATGTTGCTGCGTTCAAACACAATGTGGACGCCATTCTGCATAGTATGAAGTAAAAAAAAGGCCGGGGAGCATCCCGGCCAATTATCACGACACTTTCCTACCTTTTTTTCTTTCTTCCCTGAACCGCCTTAAAGCGCGGATTGGTTTTGCAAATCACATAAATGCGACCTTTACGACGCACGACTTTGCAATCTTTATGGCGCGTCTTTGCAGAGCGCAATGAACTCAATACCTGCATCTCTTCTCTCCAGCGTTACTTGTTGCGCGACAGGAAGCTGCCAAAACGCTGGTTGAAGCGCGCGGTGCTGCCTTCTTTGGCGAAATCTTTCTGCTTGCCGGTGTAGAACACGTGGGATTTTGACGAGACATCCAGCGTGACATACGGCAGCACTTCACCTTCAAACTCAATGGTGCGCTCGGTTTTGATGGTTGAGCCGACTTTGAAGTATTCGTTGGCCGAGGTGTCGTGGAACACCACTGGGCGATAAAGGGGATGGATATTCGGTTTCATAGTAACCTCGTTATGTAATGTTATACTATAACAATATTATGAACCCGAGAGTGGCTGATTGCAACCGTGGAAAACGCAGGGATTTTGGCGGGGCAGAGAAGCAGCAATAAAAAAGGCCGCATCAGCGGCCTTTTAGGGAAGGGTAGAACTTAGTGTTTGTGCTCTACCGGATGACCTTGTTCGAGGTCACCTTTGTTCTTACTGAAGCGACGACGTACCACCACGAAGAACACCGGAACGAAGAAGATAGCCAGCGCGGTCGCTGTGACCATTCCGCCCATTACGCCAGTACCTACCGCATTCTGCGCGCCAGAGCCCGCACCGGTGCTGATTGCCAGCGGCATTACGCCGAGGATAAAGGCGAGCGAGGTCATCAGAATCGGACGCAGACGCATACGGGATGCTTCCAGCGTTGACTCAACCAGCCCTTTGCCTTCCTTCTCCATCAAATCCTTGGCGAATTCGACAATCAGGATGGCGTTCTTCGCCGACAATCCTATGGTGGTCAACAAGCCCACCACGAAGTAGACGTCGTTACTCAAGCCACGCGCAGTGGTGAAGATCAGTGCGCCGACCACACCCAGCGGTACCACCAACATCACTGAGAACGGAATCGACCAGCTCTCATACAGCGCGGCCAGACACAGGAACACCACAATCAGCGAGATAGCGTACAGCGCCGGTGCCTGGTTACCTGACAAGCGTTCCTGATAGGACATGCCGGTCCAGTCGTAACCGATTCCCGCAGGCAGTTTTCCTGCCAGCTGTTCCATCAGGTTCATGGCATCACCGGAGCTCTTGCCTGGTGCAGCCTGGCCGAGAATCTCCATTGATGGCAAGCCGTTGTAACGCTCCAGACGTGGCGAGCCGTACTGCCACTTCGCCGAAGAGAAGGCGGAGAACGGAACCATAGTGCCGCCGCTGTTGCGCACGAACCACTTACTGATATCGTCCGGCAACATACGTGAATCAGCCTGGCCCATTACGTACACTTTCTTCACGCGACCGCGGTCGATGAAGTCGTTGACGTAAGAACCGCCCCATGCGGCGCCCAGCGTGGTGTTGATGTCTGACAGCGACACACCCAGCGCCTGCGCTTTTTCCTGATCGATAATCAGTTTGTACTGTGGCGTATCTTCCATACCGTTTGGACGCACGCCCACCAGCGTATCCGGATGCTGGGCGATCATGCCAAACAGCTGATTACGCGCGGCAGTCAGCTTCTCGTGGCCCAGGTTGCCCTGATCGGTCAGCATGAAGTCGAAGCCGGTGGCGTTACCCAATTCGATAATCGCTGGCAGGTTGAACGGGAACACCATTGCATCTTTGATTTGACCGAGCGCCTGCATGGCACGACCGGCAATCGCAGGCACTTTCAGGCTGGCATCGCCACGCTCATCCCACGGCTTGAGGCTGACGAACGCGATACCGGTGTTCTGTCCACGACCGGCAAAGCCGAAGCCGTTAACGGTAAACACCGAATTCACGCTGTCTTTCTCTTTATTCAGGAAGTAGTCAGTAACCTGATCCAGTACTTTCTGGGTACGTTCCTGGGTTGCACCCGCTGGCAACTGCGCCTGAGCCAGTAACAGCCCCTGATCCTCTTCCGGCAGGAATGAGGTAGGCAGTTTTATGAACAGGTAGGCCATGCCGACGACGATTACCAGATAAATCAGCAGGTAACGACCGGTGCTGCGAACGATGTGGCCCACACTATCAACATAGTGGTTGGTGCTCTTATCGAACACGCGGTTAAACCAACCAAAGAAGCCGGTAGTTTTACCATGGGTGCCTTTTTCCACCGGCTTCAGCAAGGTGGCACAAAGCGCTGGAGTCAGAATCAACGCCACCAGCACCGAGAGCGCCATCGCCGAAACGATGGTGATCGAGAACTGGCGATAGATGACGCCGGTTGAACCGCCGAAGAATGCCATCGGAATAAATACCGCTGATAGCACCAACGCGATACCCACCAACGCGCCCTGAATCTGCTCCATCGAACGTTTGGTGGCTTCTTTCGGCGGTAAACCCTCTTCAGCCATAACACGTTCAACGTTCTCGACCACCACGATGGCGTCATCCACTAACAGGCCGATGGCAAGCACCATCCCGAACATCGTTAGGGTGTTTATCGAGTAACCAAAGGCGCTGATGACGGCGAAAGTACCCAGCAAGACTACCGGTACGGCGATGGTTGGAATCAAGGTCGCACGGAAGTTTTGCAGGAACAGATACATCACCAGGAACACCAGCACGATCGCTTCAAACAGCGTTTTCACCACTTCGAAAATCGAAATTTTCACGAACGGCGTGGTGTCGTACGGATAAACCGTTTTCATGCCTGCCGGGAAGAACGGCTGCAGTTTCGCCAGTTCAGCTTTTACCGCATCGGCGGTATCCAGCGCGTTAGCGCCAGTTGCCAGTTTGATACCGATACCAGAAGCTGGCTTACCGTTATAACGCGCGATGATCTCGTAGTTTTCACCACCGAGTTCAATCTTCGCCACGTCACGCAGGCGCACTTGGGAACCATCCTGATTCACTTTCAGCAAGATCTTGCCGAACTCATCTGTTGAAGTCAGACGGGTTTGCGCAATGATCGAGGCATTAAGCTGTTGACCAGGTACAGGTGGCGTACCTCCCAACTGGCCAGCGGCGATTTGGGTGTTCTGGACTTTCAATGCGCTGATGACATCCACTGGCGTTAGTGAGTAGTTATTCAGCTTGTGTGGGTCCAGCCAGATACGCATCGCATACTGCGCACCAAACACCTGCGTATCACCAACCCCCGGCATACGGCTGACCGGATCTTTGATGTTCGAAGCAACATAGTCAGAAATATCGTTCTGCGTCATGTTGTCGTTATCGCTGACGAAACCTGCCACCATCAGGAAGCTGCTGGAGGATTTCTTAACCTGAATCCCCTGTTGCTGCACTTCTTGTGGCAGTAACGGCGTAGCCAGCTGCAGTTTGTTCTGCACCTGAACCTGCGCGATATCTGCGTCAGTACCGGATTGGAAGGTCAGCGTCAGCGTCAATGTGCCCGACGAATCACTGCTCGATGACATATACATCAGGCCATCGATACCGTTCATGTTTTGCTCGATGACCTGAGTCACCGAATCTTGCAGCGTTTTCGCATCAGCACCCGGATAGGTCGCCTGGATTTCAACTGCCGGCGGCGCAACATTGGGATATTGCTCAATCGGCAGGCTGATAATCGATAGCACACCAACCAACATGATGATGATGGCGAGCACCCACGCAAAAATGGGGCGATCAATAAAGAACTTAGCCATGTATCAGTGGCTCCTGTTATGACGATGATTTAGCAGACGGTGATTCTGGTGCTGCTTTGGCATCATCGGAGACTTCTTGTGGCGTCACCTGCGCACCCGGTTTGGCACGCTGGATACCGGTGGTGATCACCCGATCGCCTGCTTTAAGACCTTCCGTTACCAGCCATTTGTCACCAAATGCCTGATTAGCGGTGATATTACGAGATTCCACTTTATTATCCGCGCCCACTACCATCGCCGTTGCCTGACCGGTTGGGGTACGTGTTACGCCCTGTTGCGGTACCAGCAATGCGGTTGGATTGGTGCCTTCATCCAGACGTGCGCGAACAAACATACCTGGCAGCAGGCGATTGTCCGGATTCGGGAAGATGGCGCGCAGCGTGATTGAACCGGTGGTTTCATCCACGCTCACATCAGAGAATTCCAATGTGCCTGTTTGCGGGTATGCGTTACCGTTTTGCATCAGCAAGGTGACGTTGGCCTTACCGTCGTTCTGTTTCAGCTGACCGGATTCCAGTTCTGCGCGCAAACGCAGGAATTCATCACTGGATTGGGTCACGTCGACATACATAGGATCGAGCTGTTGCACGGTGGCCAGCGCGGTGGTTTGCCCACTCGAAACCAGCGCACCTTCGGTGACTGACGATTTACCAATACGACCGCTGATTGGCGAGGTCACTTTGGTATATGCCAGATTGATGCGTGCGGTTTCGACATTGGCACGCGCAGCCTGTGCGGCTGCAGCAGTTTGGGCTGCTGTGCCTGCGGCGGTGTCATAGTCCTGCTGACTGATGTACTTGGTACCCAGCAGCGGCTTGTAGCGCGTGATGGTTAACTGCGCGACGCGAGCATTGGCTTCCGCCTGGGCTAAATCCGCTTTAGCGCTATCGTATGCCGCCTGATAGGTGGCAGGATCGATCTGATACAGCGACTGACCGGCTTTTACATCACTACCTTCAACAAAATTACGTTTGAGAATAATACCTGACACCTGAGGGCGAACTTCCGCAACGCGGAAAGCCGAGGTACGGCCCGGCAGCTCAGTGGTAATTTGCAATGGTTCGTTTTTTAACGTCACAACACCCACTTCTGGGGGCTGCTGCTGGGCGGCTTGCTGGGATTTATTATCATCACATCCTGTTAACAAAAAGCTGCCTGAAAGCATCAGGACGGCCGCCAGAGGCGCTAATCCTCTGTTTTTATTCATAAATAAACCTCTAGTGTCCGATATCAAATGATCAATGGATCACAAACCGATAAACCCATTGCTGCGTTAAAACACGGGTCGTGCTATGGTACATACATTCACAAATGTATGTAAACTTACAAGTTTGTAAAAAAAGCCCAGCATGGCACGAAAAACCAAAGCGCAAGCTCTTGAAACACGGCATCAAATTCTTGACGCCGCATTAGCACACTTTTCCGAACATGGTGTGGCCGCCACGTCTCTGGCGGATATCGCAACAGCGGCCGGCGTCACGCGCGGGGCTATCTACTGGCATTTCAAAAACAAAGCCGATCTCTTGCATGAAATCTGGCTACGTTGTGACGCTGGGCTGGACGATGTGGAACTTGAGTATCAGACAAAATACCCGGGTGATCCACTTTCTGTTGTACGTTCAATGTTGATCTATATCCTTGACGCCACAGCAAAGGATCCGCAAAGACGCGCATTAATGGAGATTATCTTTCATAAGTGTGAGTTTGTTGGCGAAATGTCGACGTTACAGGATATGCGCCAAAGCTTACTGCTGGAGTGTTACGACCGCATTGAAGTGGTGTTGAAAGAGTGTATTGAGGTCGGTCAGTTGCCCAACAACATCAACACGCGCCAGTCTGCGCGCCTGATGTGCGGCTACATCAACGGCATGATGGAAAACTGGTTATTCAATCCGCAGGCTTATGATTTGGCTGCCGATGCGCCGCAGCTGGTGGATGCATTTTTGGATATGTTGCGCCTTAGTCCAACACTTACCACCGGGCCACGTTAAGCAGCATCTTCCGCCGCTTTCTTTTGTTGATAATCCCGCTGAACAATTGCCAGCGCGGCCAGCACGGTGGCGGTGGGAACATTATTCTCTTCAAGCAGTTGAATCAGATCGACGGCAAGCTTGATTTCGTCGGGTGCGCTGTCCAGTGACATTGTTTCTCCTAAATACGTAATTTCGCCGCGACCAGCAGCATTAACAGTGCGCCCAGCAGCGCGCTGGCGAAACCGGCTGGATGCAAGGCGGCCAGATCACCGGTGGTGAAATAGGTAGCGATATAGCCGCCAATCAGCGCGCCAATGACCGCCAGCACCAGCGTCGGCATAAATCCTCCCGGACGACCGGGAAAAATCACCCGCTTAAGCCAGCCTGCCGCTAAACCCATTACAATCCAAAAAACCAGCGTCATGATTTTTTCTCCTCTTTCTCAGCGCACTGAGTATAGAGGAAAAAGCGCCGCGTTTAGGATGTAGTACCGCTCAGTTAGGCATTAATTTGTATATGTATGCAGGTGCGCATGAATGCGCACCCTACGCAAAAACGCGCTAATCCATTGTAGGGTCGCCATTTATGGTGACCGAAAGATGCTTAACTGACGAGCATTACGCGTTTAGCGTGGCATTGACGGCAACTCAAGTTTGTAGATGGCGGCGCGGCAGCGTGCCAGACGCTCCTGCAGCTGATCGACTTCACGAATCAACTGCTGCTGAACGCTAAGGGTTTCGGCGCGCGCCAGATGCTGTTCGCGCTGTTGAATCATCGCCAGTAAGCGCTTTTCGTAGCCTTGATACTCTTCACGTTTGGTCTGGCGTGCATCGACGCGTGGCCGCTCGCGCTTAACCCGCAGCTGTTGGCTTTGGCATTCGCGCTGCAAGGCGGCAATCTGATCCAACACTTTCTCCGCCAACCATTGACGACGCGCCACATCGGTATCGGCTGCGGTTAACTGCGTAATATTGCCTTCCAGTTCGCGCAGATAATCTGCCAGACGCGTGCCGCTGGTGCGAAACAGTTGGGAATCAAAGCGCGGCTGACGACAGGCACCATCCGGCTGCTGCGCAATCTTCTGGCGCAGTAGATCTAACATGGCGTGGAGACGCTGCTGTGCGGGCGCTTGGGGCATCACTCTGTTTCCGACTGTGTTAACGTAACGCTGTTTTGACTCATTCAGGCATCAGGCATGCAGCGCATTTTACTACTGAGCCTTGGCTGGCTGGCGATTGTGCTAGGTACGCTGGGCATTGTATTACCTTTATTACCTACGACGCCATTTGTGTTGCTGGCGGCCTGGTGTTTTGCCCGCTCGTCGCCGCGTTTCCACCATTGGCTGCTGTGGAAATCGCCGTTTGGCCGCTACATTCGTCACTGGCAGCAGCATCGTGCCATGCCGCCTGGCGCCAAGATTCGCGCCATGTTGCTGATTGTGATTACCTTTTCGATCTCGATTTATCTGGTGAACCTGCTGTGGGTACGCATTCTGTTAGGCGCGATGCTGTGCATGCTGCTGCTTTTCATGTGGCGCATTCCGGTCGTCGCCGAGGATGTCAGCCCGCCATAACAGTAGCGTGAGGGTTGCATTTAGCCGGGTATTTGCATAGATTTGGGCATCTTCGTGCGTGGCTTCCCTTATAAACGACTTCGCTTAACCCGGTTTCCGGGGTTTGGCGCTAGAGAAGCTGCGCGTATTAGATATTTTCTCCAGGCGTAACATTTATGACCGCAACTGCGCAGCAGCTTGAACTCATCAAAAACAGCATTAAAAGCATTCCTGACTATCCGAAGCCGGGCATTCTGTTCCGTGACGTAACCAGTCTGATGGAAGATCCGCAGGCGTATGCCGCGTCGATCGCCATTCTGGTTGAGCGTTATCGTAACAAAGGCATCAC
>NZ_DAMBSA010000221.1:0-7845 GCF_032054795.1 Pantoea sp. CTOTU49201 | reverse complement strand
ACGCACCTCGCTGCTGGCGGGCTGCATTTCGGTGCTGATCGCCATTCTGATTGGCGTGCCGCTTGGGCTGATTGCCGGTTACTGGCAAGGCTGGTGCGACGGCATTATTTCGCGCTTTATCGAAGCGCTGCTGGCGTGCCCGTTTCTGATTCTGGCGATCGCGCTGGGCGCATTTCTCGGCCCGAGCTTGTCGAATGCGATGATCGCCATCGGTTTATCCGCGATGCCGATTTTCGCCCGCTTGACGCGCGGACAGGTGATAGCCATTCGGCACGAAGAGTACATTGACGGTGCGCGAGCGATTGGCTTGCCCGATCGCTGGATCATCCTGCGTTACGTGCTGCCCAATGTGCTGTCGCCAATTCTGGTGCAGGCCACGCTGGCGATTGCTTCGGCGATCATCACCGAAGCCAGCCTCTCATTCCTTGGCCTCGGCCAGCAACCGCCCTCGCCTTCATGGGGTGCGATGCTGAATACCGCCAAAGGCTTTCTCGAACAGGCGCCGTGGATGTCGATTTTCCCCGGCCTGGCTATTTTTCTCACCGTGCAGGGCTTCAACCTGCTGGGCGACGGTTTGCGCGACGCGCTCGACCCACGCGATGACTCACACTAAGGAACGATCATGAGTGAACTGGATTTTAACGTCAGCTATGCCTCACACCGCGTACCGATGATGGGACGCAACGCGGTTGCCACTTCGCAGCCGCTGGCGGCGCAGGCCGGGATGCGCATGCTGCAACAGGGCGGTAATGCAGTGGATGCGGCGATTGCCAGTGCAATGGCGTTAACCGTGCTGGAGCCCAGCGGCAACGGCCTTGGCAGTGACGCCTTTGCGATTATCTGGGATGGCAAACAACTGCACGGTTTGAATGCCTCGGGCCGCTCGCCTGCGGCGTGGAGTCCGGAACGCTTTGCCGGGCGCGATGCCATGCCGGAAATCGGCTGGGAAGCAGTCACCGTGCCGGGCGCGGTTTCGGCGTGGGTTGAGCTGGCCGAACGCTTTGGCACGCTGCCGCTTACTACGCTGGCGCAACCGGCCATTGAATACGCGCGTGACGGTTTCCCGGTTTCACCGCTGATTGGTCATCTATGGCAGCGCGCCTACAACAAGCTGAAAGATCAGCCTGGTTTTGTCGAATGCTTTGCGCCCGAGGGTCGCCCGCCGCGTGCTGGTGAACTGTTCCGCAATCCGGCACAAGCCGAAACGCTGCAAAAAATCGCCGAGACGCGCGGTGAAGCCTTCTATCGTGGCGAGCTGGCTGAAAAGATAGTGGCCTTCGCTGAACAACATGGTGCAGCGCTCAACCTTGATGATCTGAAAAATCATCGCGCTGATTGGGTGGAATTGTTATCGCGCCCGTTTGCGGGCGGTTCGGTGCAGGAGCTGCCGCCGAACGGTCAGGGCATCGCCACTTTGATTGCGCTGGGCATTCTCGAACAGTGGGATATTGGCCGCTATGAACCGGATTCGGTGCCGTGGCTGCATCTGTCGATTGAAGCGATGAAGCTGGCGCTGGCCGATCTGGATCGCTACGTCAGCGATTACGATCACCTCGAGTTCCCGGCGGAATTGCTGCTGAGCGATGACTATTTGAAACAGCGCGCGCAGCTGATTAATCCCGATCGGGCCGGGGATTTTACCTTTGGCTCCCCGCAGCAGAGCGGCACGGTGTATCTCTCCACCGCCGATGCCAGCGGCATGATGGTTTCCTTTATACAGTCAAACTACATGGGCTTCGGTTCTGGCGTGGTGGTGCCGGGCACCGGCATCAGCCTGCAAAACCGTGGCTGCGGTTTCTCACTCGATCCACAACATCCCAATGTGGTGGCCGGCGGCAAGCGTCCGTTCCACACCATCATTCCGGCGTTTGCCCTCGACGGTGACGGTCAGCCGCTGATGTCATTTGGCGTGATGGGCGGCCCAATGCAGGCGCAAGGACATTTGCAGATGGCGCTGCGCATCATGCAACACAAGCAAAATCCGCAGGCAGCGATTGATGCACCGCGCTGGCGCGTTGAGCAAGGGCGTGCGGTGGTGGTTGAGCCGGGCATCGACCGTAACGTGCTGGCAAAGCTGCGCGAGATGGGGCATCAAATTACGCTGGAAGATCCACTGCTCGGCTATAACTTCGGCGGTGCGCAGGCGATTGTGCGCGATCCGCAAGGCTTCTACATCGCCGCCACCGAAAGCCGTAAGGATGGGCAGGCGCTGGTGTTCTGATTTGCTGTATTAAAAAAGGTCACCATAAATGGTGACCCTACGAATTCCGCTATTTCCTTGTCGGGTGCGCATTTATGCGCACCAGGCAAACGCCGCCCGTTGTACCCGCCAGGCCATTGCACTATCCTTTAGGACCATTCCCACCGAATCGAATTTGCCATAACAGGAGTTAATCATGGCGTCAGGAATTTCCCGCATCTGGATGCGTACCGGCATGCTGATGGTCAGTGCCTTAGTCGTGCTGCAACTTACGGCCTGTGGCGACAAAGAGGGCGATCAGCGTAAAGCGTTCAGTGACTTCCTTCAGAACACAGTGATGCGCAGCGGCGAACATCTGCCAAGCCTGAGTGAAAACCAGAAGCAGACCTTCGGTAACTACGCCAGCGATTACGCCATCCTGTATGGTTTCTCGCAGCAGACCAATCAGGCGATTGAGCAAGGTATGCGTCCGGTGGTTGATGAGTTAGCAGCGATTCGTGTACCGCAGGATTACCTGACGCGCCGCGATAGTCTGCGCCAGGCCAGCGGTAATCTGAGCGTGCTGACCCAGCAGATTCAGAGCGCCAAAATGCAGGCGGACAGCAGCAAAGCCACGCTGAAGCAGCCGGATGATCTGAAGAAAGTCTACGATGCCGCGTTTACCAAAGTGGTAACGCAGCCAGCCAGCACTCTGATTCCGCTGCTGCCACAGCTGCAGGCGCTGAGCCAGGCGGCGGTGCAAGCCGGCGACTATCTGCAATCGCAAGGCACACGCGTAACCTTCAACGACGGCGGCGTGCAGTTCCCAACCCAGGATCAGGCAACGCAGTACAACACGCTGATGAGCAATCTCTCCAGCAATGCACAAGCGCTGACGCAAGCGCAAAATGCGGTGCAAAGCGGGTTATAACAGCCGTTATATTTTAGTGGTCGCCATCAATGGCGACCCTACAAGCCATTCGTTTCTTTTCAGAATTTCGTCACTTCCTTACAGCCCACTTTTCTGCTGCAGCATATTGTGATCTGGCGCATTTTCAACCAAAAATAGTTTGTGACATTGATCACATTTACACAACAAAGCACCCAACTTAAAAGGTGACTTAAGTCACATTCACCACCTTGTTTTGCTTAATTTTTCGGCGCCGTTGCTTTCTTACAGTGCCTTTTTGTGATCGGTATCACCTTATTGCACCCCAACTACCCCAACTTAGCGTGATCTGCATCACACTTAGGGACTGCTCTACGCAGCGTAATAAACTAGTGCTAGAGTCCGCGTGCATACAGTAATGCCACGGCCCCCGCCGTAACGTTCAAACAAAAACAAACGCGCTCTCTTATTGCAGCGCGTCTCAATAAGGGGTGGGTTTATGTCCTCATCAGTAAAGGTCAAGGTTCAGAGCTTTGGTCGCTTTCTGAGTAATATGGTGATGCCTAACATCGGTGCGTTTATCGCATGGGGTATCATCACTGCGCTGTTCATCCCAACCGGATGGATTCCAAACGAAACGCTGGCGAAACTCGTCGGCCCAATGATCACCTACCTGCTGCCGCTGCTGATTGGTTTCACCGGTGGACGTTTGGTTGGCGGCGATCGCGGTGGCGTGGTCGGTGCGATCACCACCATGGGCGTGATCGTCGGTGCCGATATGCCGATGTTCCTCGGCTCGATGATTGCCGGTCCGCTGGGCGGCTGGGCGATCAAATCCTTTGACCGCGCCGTTGATGGCAAGATCAAAAGCGGCTTCGAGATGCTGGTTAACAACTTCTCGGCCGGTATCATCGGTATGCTGCTGGCGCTGTTAGCGTTCCTGGCAATCGGTCCACTGGTTGAAGGCCTGTCACACATTCTCGCCGCTGGCGTGAATCTGATGGTGCAGAACAACCTGCTGCCACTGACGTCGATCTTTGTTGAACCGGCGAAAATCCTGTTCCTCAATAACGCCATCAACCACGGTATCTTCTCTCCGCTGGGTATCCAGCAGGCGAGCGAGGCCGGCAAATCAATCTTCTTCCTGATTGAAGCTAACCCAGGTCCGGGTATGGGCGTGCTGGTTGCCTACATGATGTTTGGTCGCGGTAGCGCTAAACAATCTGCAGGCGGTGCAGCGATCATTCACTTCCTGGGTGGTATCCACGAAATTTACTTCCCATACGTGCTAATGGCGCCGCGTCTGTTGCTGGCAGTTATCCTTGGCGGTATGACTGGCGTGTTCACCCTGACGCTGCTGAACGGCGGCCTGGTTTCTCCGGCTTCTCCAGGTTCCATCCTGGCCGTGCTGGCGATGACGCCAAAAGGCGCTTACTTCGCGAACATTGCGGCCATCATCGCTGCGTTTGCGGTCTCCTTCGTGGTCTCTTCAATCCTGCTGAAAACCAGCAAAGTGAAAGAAGATGACGATATCGAAGCGGCGACGCAGCGCATGCAGGATATGAAAGCGCAGTCGAAAGGTCAGGCCGTTGCCGGTTCACCGGTTGCTGGCGACGCGATGAGCGTTGACCTGAACCACGTACGCAAAATCATCGTAGCCTGTGACGCCGGTATGGGTTCAAGTGCGATGGGTGCAGGCGTGCTGCGTAAGAAAGTGCAGGACGCGGGTCTGAGCAATATCTCCGTCACCAACACGGCGATTAACTCGCTGCCGGGCGACGTCGATTTGGTGATTACCCACCGCGATCTGACCGAACGTGCGATGCGTCAGGCACCGCAGGCGCAGCACATTTCGCTGAACAACTTCCTCGATAGCGCGCTGTACAGCAATCTGACCGAACGTCTGGTTGCCGCTAACCGCAGTGAAGCGCGTCGCGAAACCGTGCAGACCACGCTGGCTGACAGCTACGACGAAGGCAACGCGCACCTGTTCAAACTGGGTGCAGACAACGTGTTCCTCGGCCTGAGCGCCACCCATAAAGAGCAGGCGATTCGCTTTGCGGGTGAGCAGCTGGTGAAAGGCGGTTACGTTCAGCCGGAATATGTTGAAGCGATGCTGGAACGTGAAAAGCTGACGCCAACTTACCTCGGTGAATCCATTGCTGTGCCACACGGTACCGTAGAAGCGAAAGACCGCGTGCTGAAAACCGGCGTGGTGTTCTGTCAGTATCCGGCAGGCGTGCAGTTTGGTGATGAGCCAGAAGACGTGGCGCGTTTGGTGATTGGTATCGCCGCTCGCAATAACGAGCACATTCAGGTGATTACCAGCCTGACCAACGCGCTGGATGATGACAGCGTGATTGAGAAGCTGGCCAATACCACCAGCGTGCAGGACGTGTTGGACCTGCTCTCAGGCAACACCGTCAAAGCGTAATACCACGTTTTACCTTCCCTGGGGCGGGTAAGCCCGTCCCACATTTCCGGGGCGGACTTGCCCGCCCTTTCGTCATTTGATATGGGTCAAATTTATGAAAGCGTTACATTTTGGAGCAGGTAACATTGGTCGCGGTTTTATCGGTAAGTTACTGGCGGATGCCGGCATCGAGCTGGTGTTTGCTGACGTCAATCAGGTGGTACTTGATGCCCTTAACGCCCGTCATGAGTATCCGGTTCATGTAGTTGGCGAGCAGGCAAAAGTCGAAATCGTAACAGGCGTCAGCGCCGTCAATAGCACTAGCGATGACATCGTTGCGCTGATTGCGGAGGTTGATATCGTCACCACGGCGGTTGGCCCGCAGATTCTGGAGCGCATCGCCGGTGGCGTCGCCAAAGGTCTGGCTAAACGCAGCGACAGCGGTAACGTCCGTCCACTCAACATCATCGCCTGTGAAAACATGGTGCGCGGTACCAGCCAGCTGAAACAGCACGTGCTGAAAGCGCTGCCAGAGCAGTATCACGCGTGGGTTGAAGCGCATGTTGGCTTCGTTGATTCTGCGGTCGATCGCATCGTGCCGCCATCCGAAGCCGGCACCACCGATCCGCTGGAAGTCACCGTGGAAACCTTCAGCGAGTGGATTGTTGATAAAACCCAGTTCAAAGGTGAATTGCCAAACATTCCTGGCATGGAATTAACCGACAACCTGATGGCTTTCGTTGAGCGCAAGCTGTTCACCCTCAACACCGGTCACGCCATCACCGCGTATCTCGGCCAGCTGGCCGGTCACGCTACTATTCGTGACGCGATTCTTGATGAGAAAGTGCGTGCGGTAGTGCAAGGCGCGATGCAGGAAAGCGGTGCAGTGCTGATCAAGCGTTATGGCTTTGAGGCCGATAAGCATGCTGCTTACATCCAGAAAATCCTCACCCGCTTCGAAAACCCGTACCTGAAAGATGACGTTGAGCGTGTAGGCCGTCAGCCGCTGCGTAAACTGAGCGCGGGCGATCGCCTGATCAAGCCAACGCTGGGCACCATTGAATACAACCTGCCGCACACCAATCTGGTGCAGGGCATT
Organism: Pantoea sp. CTOTU49201; assembly: GCF_032054795.1. Classification (NCBI taxonomy): domain Bacteria; kingdom Pseudomonadati; phylum Pseudomonadota; class Gammaproteobacteria; order Enterobacterales; family Erwiniaceae; genus Pantoea; species Pantoea sp. CTOTU49201. Next base: position 1,265 of record NZ_DAMBSA010000221.1, on the reverse strand, counting down.
GCCGCTGCCATGCACTATCGCAGCGAAGCCGATCCGCAGGCGCAGGAACTGGTTGCGCTGCTGGCGGAAAAAGGCCCGCAAGCCACGCTGGCGGAAATTTCTGGCCTGGATGCCAACAGCGAAGTGGTCACCTCAGTGGTGAGCGCTTACAACGCTATGGCATAATGCGCGCCCTTTAGTGGTTAACTCGGGCGCGCTTGCGTGCCCGCTGGCGGTAGCTGAACGATGCAGGCAATGATGGAAGAGAAGCAGGCTTTTGAAAACCGGGTGCTTGAGCGCCTGAACGCCGGTCGTTCGGTGAGAAGCTTCCTGATCGCCGCCGTTGAGCTGCTGACCGAAGCAGTTAACCTGCTGGTGCTGCAAGTGTTTCGCAAGGATGATTACGCGGTCAAATACGCAGTAGAGCCGCTGCTGCTGGGTAATGGCCCGCTGGGCGAACTCTCGGTTCGCCTCAAGCTGATTTACGGCCTGGGCGTGATCAACCGGCATGAGTACGAAGATTGCGAACTGCTGTTGGCGCTGCGTGAGGAGCTGAATCACGACATCAGCGATTATCGTTTTACCGACGATGAGATCCTCGGCCCGTTTGGCGAATTGCACTGCGTAGTCGCCTGGCCGCCGCAGCCGGATTTCAACCGCGACGACGAGCAACTGCGCTCCATGCAGCAGCAGCGCTATCTGCAGATGGTGCGTTCAACCATGGTGCTGTCGCTCACCGAGCTGATTTCACGCATTTCGCACAAGCAGGTGTTTAAAAAGCCGGCATTGTAGGGTCGCCATTCATGGTGACTAGGCGAGCATGAATACGCACCCTACGAAAACCTCGGCAAACAACTGTAGGGTCGCCATTCATGGCGACCAGGCGAGCATGAATACGCGCCACGCTGCAAAACTGCGTAGATTTGTGTATCCTTTGCCTGTTTTCCTTAACGAGTTTTCCCCCAATGAAAGAACAAGAAAAAGCCGAGATTAAACTGCTGAGCGATCAGCTTGATGCGCTCAACCGCAAAGAAGCCCCGCTGTTAGCCTCTGGCGATGCCGAAAAGCTCGGTGAACTGCTGCGTGAAAAAGAGAAGCTGGAGCTGGAAATTGAGCGCCTGCGCAGTGTGCGCACCGAGAAGCTGAGTAAAGAAGCGCAACAGCTGCAGAAGCTGGGCTTTAGCCGCGAAATCACCAAGAAAGAACAGGCCAACATGGGCGCATTTAAGAAAAGCGTGCGCGGCCTGGTGGTGGTACACCCAATGACCACGCTCGGACGTGAGATG
>NZ_DAMBSA010000220.1:0-7845 GCF_032054795.1 Pantoea sp. CTOTU49201 | reverse complement strand
CTGATGCTGCTGGGCGAAGGTCAGGTACGCGTCGAGGGCGAATTAATTCCTGCTACTGAAGGCTTAGCGCGCGTTGGCCTGCAGCCGATTGTGTTGGGCCCTAAAGAAGGTCTGGCGCTGCTCAACGGCACGCAGGTTTCGAATGCGCTGGCGCTGCGCGGTCTGTTCGAAGCGGAAAACCTGTTCGCGGCGGGCCTGATGGCCGGCGCACTGTCGCTGGAAGCGATTAAAGGCTCGGTGAAACCTTACGATGCACGTATTCACGAAGCGCGCGGTCAGGTTGGACAGATCAACGTTGCCGCCGCCGTCTCCTCTTTATTATCCGGCAGTGAAATCCTCGGCTCGCACACCAACTGTGGTCGCGTGCAGGATCCCTACTCGATTCGCTGCGTGCCACAGGTGATGGGCGCCTGCCTGGATAACCTGACGCACGCCGCGCGCGTATTACAGATTGAAGCCAACGCCGCCTCCGATAATCCGCTGGTGTTCAGCGACAGCGGCGATGTGATTTCCGGCGGTAACTTCCACGCCGAGCCGGTGGCTTTCGCTGCGGATATTCTGGCGCTGGCGATTGCCGAAATCGGCGCGATCTCCGAGCGTCGTCTGGCGCTGCTGCTGGATACCGGCCTCTCCGGTTTGCCGCCGTTCCTCGTCAATGATGGCGGCGTTAACTCCGGCTTTATGATCGCCCAGGTCACTGCGGCGGCGCTGGCGTCTGAGAACAAATCGCTGGCGCATCCCGGCAGCGTTGACAGCCTGCCGACCTCCGCTAACCAGGAAGATCACGTTTCGATGGCGACCTACGCAGCCCGCCGCCTCGGTAGCATGTGCTTCAACACCGCTGCTGTAGTGGGTATTGAAGCGATGGCCGCCGCACAAGGTATTGATTTCCATCGTCCGCTGCAGAGCTCGCCGACGCTGGAACAGGAGATGAGCCGCATCCGCGAGAACGTGGCCTTCCTCGATCACGACCGTTTACTGGCGCCGGATATCGAATCCATGCGTCTGTGGGCCAGCGCATCCGCATGGCCTGAATCCCTTACCGCGCTGCTGCCAAGCCAGCGTAAGACTGTTAATTAAGGAATCGATGATGAGCGAAACTTTGACTCAGGCTGTAGCCCGTGAAATCCGTGCGCCGCGCGGTAATGAATTGCACTGCGCCAACTGGTTGATTGAAGCGGCTTACCGCATGATCCAGAACAACCTCGATCCTGACGTGGCAGAGCGCCCGGAAGATCTGGTGGTGTACGGCGGCATCGGTAAAGCCGCGCGTAACTGGGAGTGCTTCGAGCAGATCCTGCGTTCGCTGCGCGCGCTGCAGCCGGAAGAGACACTGCTGATCCAGTCCGGCAAACCGGTGGGTGTGTTCCGCACTCATGCCGATGCACCGCGCGTGCTGCTGGCTAACTCGAATCTGGTGCCACATTGGGCCAACTGGGATCACTTCCACGAGCTGGATCAAAAAGGCCTGATGATGTATGGCCAGATGACCGCCGGTTCGTGGATCTACATCGGTGCGCAGGGCATCGTGCAAGGTACTTTTGAAACCTTCGCCGAAGCCGGTCGCCAGCATTACGACAGCAATCTCAGCGGCCGCTGGATCCTCACCGCCGGTTTGGGTGGCATGGGCGGCGCACAACCGCTGGCTGGCGTGTTGGCCGGTGCCAGCGTGCTGGCAATTGAGTGCCAGGAATCACGCATCGATTTCCGTATCCGTACTCGCTACGTCGATCACAAAGCCTATACGCTGGACGAAGCACTGGCGCTGATTGATCAAGCGAATAAAGAGAAGCGCGCCATTTCTGTTGGCCTGCTGGGTAACGCCGCTGAAATCGTACCGGAGCTGGTGAAACGAGCCAAAGCGGGCGGCATGAAGCCCGACATCGTCACCGATCAGACTTCGGCGCACGATCCGATTAACGGTTATCTGCCGGTCGGTTGGGATGTGGCGCGCTGGGAAGCCGAGCGTGTCAGCAACCCGAAAGCGGTGGAAAAAGCCGCGCGCGCCTCAATGGCGGTGCATGTGCAGGCGATGCTGGATTTCCATCACATGGGCGTCCCGACCGTGGATTACGGCAACAATATCCGTCAGGTGGCGCTGGATGAAGGCGTGAAAAATGCCTTCGATTTCCCTGGCTTTGTGCCGGCCTATATTCGTCCGCTGTTCTGCGAAGGCAAAGGCCCGTTCCGCTGGGTGGCGCTGTCAGGTGATGCGGAAGATATCTACAAAACCGATGCCAAGCTGAAAGAGCTGTTCCCGGATCACCAGAATCTGCACCGCTGGCTCGACATGGCGCAGGAGCGCATCGCCTTCCAGGGCTTACCGGCGCGTATCTGCTGGCTGGGTCTCGGCGAGCGTCACAAAGCGGCGCTGGCGTTCAACGAGATGGTGCGCAACGGCGAGCTGAAAGCGCCGATCGTCATTGGTCGCGACCACCTGGATTGCGGTTCCGTGGCGTCACCGAACCGTGAAACCGAAGCGATGAAAGATGGCTCGGATGCGGTATCGGATTGGCCGCTGCTGAATGCCCTGCTGAATACCGCCGGCGGCGCGACCTGGGTGAGTCTGCACCATGGCGGCGGCGTCGGCATGGGCTTCTCACAGCACTCCGGTGTAGTGATCGTGTGTGACGGCACTAAAGAAGCCGATGCGCGCTTAGGCCGCGTGTTGTGGAACGATCCGGCCACCGGCGTAATGCGTCACGCGGATGCCGGTTATCAATTAGCGCAAAGTTGCGCGCAGGAACACGGCTTAAACCTGCCGATGCAAAAATAACGTTCACCTCGCGCAGTATCATTGTAGGGTCGCCATTCATGGCGACCTCTTTTATTAGAACCTGCATATTCCATTCCGCTATACCCTATAGCCAAATTATTCCGTTCCGCGATAGACGCCGCCATGCGCTTGCCACTACAGTAAATACATTATTTTGCAGCTCACGCTGCTAATGGAGAGCCTTACCTTATGAGCCTGCCTGCTGCACTGCTGGAAAACGCCCTCAACTGGCGTCGTCAGTTACACCAACATCCTGAACTGGGTTACCAGGAGCAGCAGACCAGCGAACTCGTCGCTAAGGTTCTCACCGATGCCGGATTACAGGTGTTTCGTGGCTTAGCCGGCACCGGCGTCATCGGCACCTTAGAGAACGGTCCCGGCCCGGTTATTGGCCTGCGCGCCGATATGGATGCGCTGCCGATCACCGAAAAAGGCGCGCCGCAGTGGAAGTCGCAAAAAGCCGGCGTCATGCACGCCTGCGGTCACGATGGTCACACTTCGATTCTGCTGGCGGCGGCCTGTCAGCTGGCGGCCACGCGTAACTTCAGCGGCACCATTCACTTCATCTTCCAGCCCGCCGAGGAGAATCTGGGTGGCGCGCGCAAGATGGTGGAAGAAGGTTTGTTCCAGCGCTTCCCGATGGATGCGGTTTACGCCATGCACAACTGGCCGGGCATGCCGGTGGGCACGCTGGCGGTGAACCCGGATGCGATGATGGCATCACTCGACTCGTTCGAAATTACGCTGCACGGCAAAAGCTGCCATGCGGCGATGCCGGAAAGCGGTGCCGATCCAATGGTGGTCGCTGCCGAGCTGATTCTGGCGCTGCAAACTATTCCGTCGCGTCGTCTGTCGCCGCTGGCTTCGGCGGTGGTGAGCGTGACGCAGATTCACGGCGGTGAAGCGATTAACGTCATTCCTGAGCAGATTGTGTTGCGCGGTACGGTGCGATGTTTGCAGACCGACGTGCGCAATCGCGTGCGCGGTCTGATTGAGGATTTTGTCACTACGTTGCCGCGCCCGTTTGGCGTCAGCGGCGAGATTCACTGGTATCCCGGTTATCCGGTCACCGCCAACCATGCAGAGCAAGCCGAACAGGTACGTGCGGTGGCGGTTGATGTGCTCGGCGAGTCGCAGGTGCATTGGCAGGTGAACCCTTCAATGGCTTCGGAAGATTTTGCCTGCATGATGGAAGCCTGCCCCGGCACCTATTTCTGGTTGGGTGCCGATGGCACAACGCCGTCCGCCCCGCTGCATAACGCCCATTACGATTTTAATGATGAGCTGCTGCCGATCGGTATTACCTTTTGGCAGCGGTTGGTGGAGAGCGTGTTGGCGAAGGCGTGATGGCGGTCGCCATGAATGGCGACCCTACGAAAATCGTGCGATGCGCCTGGTAGACTTCAGATTCCCGCTTGCTGTAACCGCACTTCTGCATCCGCCAGGTTAGCGGATTCTCCGGTGGCAACCAGACAACACGCCAGCTGCAAACGCAGCGCCTGCGGCACCGCGCGTTCCCCGGCTAACACCTGATTGATCCACGCGGCGGTATCCTGCGCGCTTTTGCTTTCTGGCAGTTCCACACTCACTTCCGGCTGGCGTTCAACCCACACTTCCGCTTCTGCACCCGCACCGCGAATGAAGTTAATCGCCGGGCAGCGCTGCGGATTGGCATACACCTCGCCTTCGGTACCGTTGAGCAGAATCGCCGGTGCATCGATATCCTGGAAGAATTTCCCTACTCGCGGCACATATTCCGGATGCGAGACGCTGGCCAAACGCAGCGCGGCGCGTTCGGCAAACGGCGTCGCCAGTTTCGCCAGCGTATGCGCACTGTTACGCACGCCCATGCGCCAGCGCAGCGACAGCTGTTGCGCCATCGGCGCGCACAGATGGTCGATGGTGATAAACGCCAGCTCGCCGTTATCCAGCTTCGCCTGCGCCTGTGCGGCGGAGGTCACGGGCGCGATGTCCAGCGCCGCCAGCACCGCTTCGGTGGTGATGCGCGTGGGATCGTCGCTAACGCCGTGCAACAGCACCGGGAAGCCGAGTTTCACCAGCAACAGCGCCAGCAGCGGCGTCAGATTGCCCTGACGACGCGCACCGTTGTAGCTGGGAATAACAATCGGCATTGGACGATGCGCCGGTGCCTGCAACTGCATCATCTGCTGCTGCATTGCGTGGTAAAAACCGCGCATCTCCTCTTCGCCTTCGCCCTTGATGCGCAGCGCAATCAGCACGCCACCGAGCTCCAGCTCCGGCACTTCACCGGCCAGCATCGCGCTGTAGAGCGCCTGCGCGGTGTCGAAATCGATATCGCGCGCGTGATTTTTACCGCGCCCAATCTCTTTAATGATTTTATTCAGTTCCATCAGGCATTCCCGCTTCCAGGGCGCGCCGCCGTGCGGCTGCCAAAGTTAGATTTTCTTACTGCGACGTTTTTTCGGCTTGTCACTGCTGGCTTCCGGCATCGGCGGTTGCTCAATCGGGAACACCGGTAATGCGGCCAGCAGTCGGCTGCCATAAGCTTTGTTGAGCAGGCGGCGATCGTAAATCACAATTTCGCCAAAGCAGCTGTGGCTACGAATCAAACGTCCTACCTGCTGAATCAAGGTAAAGGAGGCGCTCGGCAAGCTCTGCACCTCGAACGGATAGCGTTTCAGGCTCTTCAGCCATTCGCCCTCGGTCAAAATTACCGGACTGTCCACCGGCGGAAAAGCGATTTTGTGGATATGCACCTGCGACAGCAGATCGCCTTTCAGATCCAGCCCTTCAGCGAACGATTGCAGGCCAACTAAAATGCTGGTTTTACCGGCTTCAACGCGTTCCCGATGCAGCGCCACCAGGCGCGAACGCGGCTGGTCACCTTGCACCAGCATTGATAAACGCAGCTCTGGAATGTGCGCGACAAACTGCTGCATCGCACGGCCACTGGCGAACAGCACCAGCACGCCTTTGTGCTTCTCTTCGGCAATCTGCTGGCGGAAGAAACGTGCCATCTCGGCGATGTGTTCCGCTTCCTGCGCCATCTGCGGCTCAAACTGCATCTGCGGAATCACCAGCTTGCCCTGATCGATATGGTTAAACGGTGAATCCAGCGCCACAAAGCGGTCGCCGGCTTTCTCGCTCAACCCCGACATCTCTTGTAGCCGGTTGAAGCTGTTAAGCGATCGCAAAGTGGCGGAGGTCACCACCACATGCGGGATTTTGCGCCACAGAATTTTTTCCAGCTGATCGCTTACGCGAATGCCCGCGCAATGAAACAGCAGATGCGCCTGGCCTTCACGGATCTCACGCGTAATCCACTTCGACACCGGCGCATTCGAAGCTTTCTCCATCGCCGCCAGCCGCCACAGTTTGCTGATTGATTCGAACCAGCCGAAGTGGCGATTGAGCTGAATGATGGCTTTATGCAGCCGCATGATGTCGGCTTTACCGGTTTGATCGCCCAACTCGTTGAGCAAACCTTCACTCAGGCCACGCAGCGCATCGCTTAGTTTGAACAGACGCGCGCACAGGCTCAGCAGCTCTTCCGGTAATTCACCCAGCACAAAGCGGAACTCGCCCGGCTGATTATGGCCCGGCAGCAGCGGATTGAGCGCATCGCAGAGAATCTGCAGCAGCTCGCGCATTTCGTCGCAATGGCCTTTCAGGCGTTCCGGATTGGTGAGCGGCGGCGGCGATTTCGGGCGGAACTGCGCCATGATGGTTTCCACCAGCCGCACAAACAGATCGAGCTGTAAGCTGCTCCAGCCCGGCGTGATCTCCGCGCTCATCTCCAGCGCATCGCGCGCCACTTCCGGCAGATGATGGCCTTCATCCAGCACCAGCATCAGGTTTTTCGCCGGTGGCAGCACCGATTCATTTTCCATTGCCGCCATCACCAGCGCATGGTTAGCGACCACCACATCCGCCTGCTCAATCTCGCGACGCGCGACAAAGAATGGGCATTCGCGATACCAGCGGCAGTGATGCCCGAGGCAGTTGGCTTTGTCGGTGGAGAGGCGTTGCCACAAGCTGTCGTCAATGTTGACATCGGTGTGATCGCGCAAGCCATCCCAGCGGTAGCTGCTGAGCTGCTTCTCCAGCTTGGCGCAGAATTTCTGCTCCTCTTTCGAGCCGGTCACCGCCTCTTCATCGAGATAGAGCAGCAAATCGCCCTGTTGATCTTCGGTCGCCGCCAGCGCCGCAAGGTTGCGCGGACAAACATAGCGTCCACGGCCAAAGGCAGCGGTGAAGGTAAGATCGGGGATGATTTTCTTCAGCAGCGGCAGATCTTTGGTGAAGATCTGATCCTGCAACGCCACGTTGGCGGTACTGATCACCAGCCGCTTCTCCTCGGCGCGGCTCACCGCAATGCCGGGAATCAAATAAGAGAGGGTTTTGCCGACGCCGGTGGGCGCTTCAATCGCCAGATGACGCCCTTCGTCACCGGCCAGACTTTTCGCCACTTCGGCAATCATCTGGCGCTGCGGCGCGCGCGGGATAAAGTCAGGAACCTGCTGCTGCAGCGCCTTATACCATTGCGCAATCTGGCTTTTTATCGCTGCTGTCAGGGCCATTTTCGTTACTGTTTGCTGAATTGGCCTGTATTTTTACACAGTATTGGCGCAGCGTCAGCTTTCGCTGCTATTTTTTCGCGCTGGATTCAGAATTTCACGCATCGCACGGATCAAGGTTTCACGCGCGCGCCCACGGCGAAACGCAAAAGAGAAAGGCGCGCGGAAGTGGAAATGGTGCGGCAGCAGGCGACGCAGCGCGCCCTGTTGTTCCCAGCTGCGCGCATAGTGTTCGGGTAAATAGCCGATAAAGCGGCCGGAGAGAATCAGCGTCAGCTGCGCTTCGATGCTCTCCACCGACGCATTGCTCTGGCGGAAGCCACGCTTGTTCAGTTCCTGCTGATTCCAGTAACGCCGCGTCACCATGCCGGTTTGCTGCACGGTGCGCACATCCGGATGGCCCTCAGCCAGCGGATGTTCCGGGCTGCAATAGAGCCAATGCTGCTCTTCATACAGCGGAATGGTCACCAGATTGCTGGCGCGCAGCGGGAAGTGACCAATCGCCAAATC
>NZ_DAMBSA010000219.1:0-7845 GCF_032054795.1 Pantoea sp. CTOTU49201 | reverse complement strand
ATAGACGCCGTACGAACCGAGCGTGGCGTATTCACGCGCAATCTGCAGCGGCGTAACGCGCAAGCCGTAGCCAAAGGCGAAGGTGGCACGTTCGATATCAGCCCAGCGCTCGCGGTGCAGCGGGAAGTAACCCACGCTCTCGCCGGTCAATCCCAGCCCGGTAGGTTTACCCAGACCAAACGCCTGATAAGTATTCACCAGCGCTTCAGCGGGCATCGCCAGCGCAATGTGCGAGACGCCGATGTCACTCGATTTCTGCAGGATGCCGGTCATGGTGAGGCGCGGCCAGTGACCAACATCGCGGATCAGGTGGCCGTTGACGCTGTACGGCGTGGTATCGATCACCGAGTCGGCGCGCACCAGATGGCGCTCCAGCCCTTCCATCACCACCAACGGTTTCACCGTGGAGCCGGGTTCGTAGCTGTCGTTGATCGCCGAGTTACGCATCTGCGCCGGCGTGGCGTTTTCGTAGTTGTTCGGGTTGAACGACGGATAAGAAGCCATCGCCAGAATTTCGCCGGTATCGATTTTCACCAATACCGCCGCGCCCGAATCCGCTTTGTTAAGCAGTACGCCGTCGCGCAGTTTGCTGTAAAGCGTGAATTGGTCGAACTTGTCGATGCTGAGCTGCACGGTTGGCGGCTGCTGTGGCGGCTGGTAATCGATCATCGCAATGATGTTGCCTTCGCCATCCTGACGATAAACCTCTTTGCCGGGATCGCCCTGCAGCACATGGTCGAAGCCCTTCTCGATGCCGTTCAGGCCGTTGCTGTCGGCTCCCACGATACCAATCAGCGGCGCGGCCGCTTCACTCATCGGATAGAAACGGCTGTCGTTGTACACCGAACTGATGCCTTTCAGTTTCAGCTCGGCGATATCTTTAGCGATGCCAAGTTCGATTTTGCGGCCCAGATAGAGGAAGCGTTTTTTCGGGTTAGCGGTGATGGCCGCACGTAGATCTTCCGGACGCTGATTGAGCGCCGCCGCCAGATACGCCCATTTGGCGCTGGTGAAATCGGGATTCGCCTCCAGCACGCGCATTGGATCGGCGATGATGTCACGCGCCGGAACGCTAAGCGCTAACGCCTGGCCGTCGCGATCCAGCAAGGTGCCGCGGTTGGTCGGCAGCGTTACGGTACGCAGCGAGCGCTGATCGGCTTCGTGCTCCAGCATCGGATGCTTGATCAGCTGCAGGTCACCAACGCAGATCAGCAACAGCACCAGACAGCAGAAAACGCCAAGGCAAATCAGGCGAAAACGAAACGGGTTAAAGGGCGCTTTTATCTGGTCTTTTCCCAGAAATTTTTTAATTGGAGGCATAGCAATCCGCTGCGATGAAAATCAGGCTTAATGCCAGCAGTTATAAAGAAACGTAAACCGAGTTGACAGGAAAACTGTGTTTCAGTTCGTTAAGCAAAAAAAAACCTGCGCATCTGCGCAGGTCGGTGTAATCAAGAAAACTTTTTGATGTTCACCCATCAATACCTCTGGGACCCTGACTGTAGCAAGGCGGCACGCTGGGAAACCATCTCCTAAACGCAACAGTTACCGGCAAAATGTAACCAGCGATGAGATTATTCGTTGCCCATTCACATCAGATGTTTTTTGATTTCCACCAGGCAACTCATGGCGTTAGGACCCTGGGTTAACGACGAGGTACCGATGTCTAATGTCAGTACATTCGGGTTGCCAGCGCGATCCCACGGCTGCCAGCCGCGGCCAAATCCGGGATCAAACCAGGCACCGGTGGCGATGATCACTACGCCCGGCGTTAAACCGTCGGTCAGGCGCACACCGGCCAGCATGCGACCACGCGCGTTGCTCACCTCAATCTCATCGCCATCCTGAATATCACGCGTTGCCGCATCCTGCGGATGCATATACAGCGTCTCATGTCCGGCGGTTTTGTTGCCTTGCACCGTGGCGGTGGCATCCATCTGGCTGTGCAGACGATCTGACGGCTGAATGGAGATCATATGCAGCGGGAACTCGGCGCTGAGCAGCGCACCCAGCCACTCCTGCGGCTCGCGCCACTCGGGATGTCCGGCGAAATCGTCCAGCTGATAATCGGCGATGGTTTGGCAGAACAGCTCAATCTTGCCGCTGGCGGTTTGAATCGGATGGCTGATCGGATCGGCGCGGAAATCATCCATAAACACGAACGGCTTGCCGCCTTCAGGGATCTCGACAAAACCGCGCTCCCAGAACTCACCGAACTCCGGGAAGGGAATATCACGGCGCGCATGCGCTACTGCGCACTGCTGATACAGATGCTCAATCCACTGCATCTCATTGCGCCCTTCGGTGAACACATCACGATAGCCCAGACGATCGGCGATATCGGCGAAGATATCGAAATCGTTACGCGCCTGATGCTGCGGCTTAATCGCCTGATGCATTGCCAGCACGAAACGATCGCGTGACGATCCGCCGATGTCGTTGCGCTCCAGCGTAGTGGTGGCGGGCAGCACGATATCCGCCATCTGCGCCGCCGGCGTCCAGACGATATCCTGCACAATCACCGTATCCGGGCGCTGCCAGCCTTCCACCAGACGATTGAGCTGCTGATGATGATGGAACGGATTGCCGCCCGCCCAGTGCACCAAATGGATATCCGGATAGTGCTGGGTTTCACCCTGGAATGCGTACGGCTGGCCGGGATTGAGCAGCATGTCGCTGATGCGCGCCACCGGAATCGACAAATTGCCCGGATTCGGGCCGGTGCTCATCATCGGTGCCGGACCGTCCTGACGCGGATTGCCGACGCTGTTCATCGAGCCGTGACCAAAGGAGAACCCGCCGCCCGGCAAGCCCGGCTGACCGAGCATCGATGACAGCGCAATCATCATCCAGTACGGCTGCTCGCCGCGATGGGCGCGCTGAACCGAATAGGAGCAGGTAATAAAGCTGCGTTTGCCCATCAGCTGCTGCGCCAGCAGGGCAATGCGCGCCGCCGGAATGCCGGTAATGTTGCTGGCCCACGCAGGCGTTTTAGCAATGCCATCGCTTTCACCAAGCAGATAGTCGCGCAGCTGCGGCCAGCCGGTGCAGTGGCTGGCGAGGAAGCTTTCATCCAGCGCGTTACGCTGTGTGATTTCAAACCCCAGCGCCAGCATCAGTGCCACGTCGGTGTTCGGGCGAATCGGAATCCACTCGGCATTGACGAACGCCGGACAGTCATCGCGCATCGGGCTGATGTTGATGATTGGCGTGCCTTTAGCGCTAAGCTGCTCCAGCGCCGGTTTCAGGCTGTGCTGCCCCGCACCGCCGGACGCCACCTGGCCGTTTTTCAGCGCCAGGCCGCCGAAGGCGATAAAGATGTCGGCGTGCTGCACCACTTCCGGCCAATCGGTCACGCGACCGGTCAGCGGCATATAGGTGCCAATCACGTACGGCAGGAAGAACTGCGCCGCGCCCCAGCTGTAGTTACCTTGCTGGTCGACACCGCCGCCGCCCTGAAAATAGAAGCGGCGAATCAGTGTGCGCGCGTGATTGACGCGCCCGGCAGATGACCAGCCGTATGAGCCGTTGAAAATGCCGGATGCGCCGTAGCGATCGCGCACGCGGCGATTCTCTTCCGCCACCAAATCCAGCGCGGTATCCCAATCCACCGCCACGAAATCTTCCCGCCCGCGTAAGGTGCGATCGCTGTTCTCGCGCGACTTCAACCATGAACGGCGCACCATCGGCTGGCGAATACGCTTGTCCGAATAGACCAGTTCAGGAATGGTGTTGAGCATCGGCGATGGATCGGCATCGGCGAAGAAGGGTTCACAGCCAATCAGGCGATCGTTTTCAGTGACGGCAGTGAATGCGCCCCAGTGCGCCAGGTGTGGCACGCGAGTTTTCATGGTTTTTGGGTCCGGCAGGCAGGTGTAATGATGTCTGGCAGCATAACATGAGGCTGTAATTGAGCTAAAGCACGGCTGTGAGCGCCTGATTTTCCGTGCTTTTGCGACAGCGCTGGCATTCTGCCGGGTTGCTACAGGGTGGGTTTTCCGTAACACTGGTGGCATGTGTAAACGTTTTCCCGGATGTCGATAATCGCATGGCTACCATTAAGGATGTTGCCCGTATGGCTGGGGTGTCGGTTGCGACCGTCTCCCGCGTCATCAATAATTCGCCCAAAGCCAGCGAGAGTTCTCGCCTCGCCGTCACGGCGGCAATGGAGCAGTTGCAGTATCACCCGAACGCCAATGCACGCGCCCTGGCGCAGCAATCCACCGAAACCCTGGGTTTAGTGGTGGGCGATGTTTCCGACCCGTTTTTTGGCGCGATGGTCAAAGCGGTAGATGAAGTTGCGGGCCAGACCGGCAACTTTTTGCTGATTGGTAACGGTTACCACAATGAGCAAAAAGAGCGTCAGGCGATTGAGCAACTGATGCGTCATCGCTGCGCCGCTTTAGTGGTGCACGCCAAGAAAATCCCCGACGACGATTTAGAAATGCTGATGAAGCAAGTGCCTGGCATGGTGCTGCTGAATCGACTGCTGAAAGGCTTTGAACATCGCTGCATCGCGCTGGATGACCGCTACGGCGCGTGGCTGGCTACGCGCCATCTGATTCAGCAAGGCCATACGCAAATCGCCTTTATCTGCTCCACTCACACCATTTCCGATGCTGAAGATCGTCTGCAAGGCTATTACGACGCGCTGAAAGAGCACGGTTTGCCGTGTAACGATCGTTTGGTGGCGTGGGGCGAACCGGACGAAGTGGGCGGCGAGCAGGCGATGACCGAATTGATGGGACGCGGCAAACAGTTCACGGCGGTGGCCTGCTACAACGATTCGATGGCCGCCGGCGCGCTGGCGGTGCTGAGTGATAACGGCATTCGCGTGCCGGAAGAGATGTCGCTGATTGGCTTCGATGATGTGCTGGTGTCGCGCTATGTGCGTCCGCGTTTGACGACGGTGCGTTATCCGATTGTCACCATGGCGCAACAGGCGGCGCAACTGGCGCTGGCGTTAGCCAATGGCAGCGAGATGCCGGAAGTGACCAATATGTTTAGCCCGACGCTGGTAAGACGGCATTCGGTGAGTGGGCCGGGTTAAGCCCTACCCGCCTTTCGTAGGGTCGGCATTCATGCCGACCTGGTTACAAACTTCGCGAGTACACCTTCACCCGCACATCCGGGAACTCCAGCGCGTCACACTGATACTGCCAGCCAAAACGTTCGTAGTAACCGCCAAACGTTGACCATAACCACAGCTTGTCATGACCGCGCTGCTGCGCGAAATCGATCACATGCTGCTGCAGCGCTTCGCTCAATCCCTTGCCGCGCGCGGACTCCTCGACAAACAGCGCCGCCACCCACGGCGTGAGATCCTGACGGCTGATCAAATCGCAGCGCCAGAATCCCACCGTGCCGAGCGGTATATCGCCGTCGAGCGCTACAAAGGTCACCGGAAAGTCGGCGCCGTTGAGGCTGCTGCGCACAATGCTGTCGTAAAACTCACGCGACGTACCGTCACCAAAAGCCTGCCACAGCCAATCGGTGATCTGCGAGGCATGATGCGGTACCTCGCTGAGCGCGACGATCTTCATCAGATCAGCTCCAGCGCCAGCAGCTCCTGAATGGTCTGCGCACGACGAATTTCACGCGGCGCGCCATTCTCGAACAGCACTTCCGGAATCAGCGGGCGGCTGTTGTAGTTCGACGACATCGATGCGCCGTACGCGCCGGTATCGTGGAACACCAGATAATCGCCGACCTGCGCCGCAGGCAGCGTGCGTGTTTCCACTTTGCCGCCTTCCAACTGCGTGAATACATCGCCCGATTCACACAGCGGACCGGCCACCACGCTCTCGACAGTGGCGTCGCCCAGCGCGCGGCCATCGACCGGCAGCAGAGAAATATGGTGATAGCTGCCGTACATCGACGGACGCATCAAATCGCTGAAACCGGCATCGACCAGCACAAAGTGACGGCTGCCCATCTCTTTTACCGCGCGCACCTGCGACACCAGCACGCCCGATTCGGCAACCAGGAAGCGACCTGGCTCGATTTCCAGTTTCACCGCATGACCGAGGTGCGCGGCGACACGCTCACGCGCACCGTTCCACAAGCCGTAATAGTGCTGGGTATCAATGGCTTCTTCGCCAAAACGATAAGGAATCGACAAACCGCCGCCGGCAGAAATCGCCTCGAGGTCCTGGCCAAACGCCACCACCTGATCGACCATCGCATCACACACTTGCTGCAGATGGCCGTAATCCACGCCGGAACCGATGTGCATATGCAAGCCGACCAGACGCAGGCCGTGCTGCTGAATCGCCGCCAGCGCCAGCGGCAGATCGCTGTGCCAGATGCCGTGTTTGCTGTTCTCACCGCCGGTGTTGGTTTTCTGGCTGTGGCCGTGACCAAAGCCAGGATTGATGCGCAACCACACCGCGTGGCCCGGCGACAGTTCGCCCAGCTGATGCAGCATATCCACCGAACCGGCATTGACCGGCACTTTCAGCTCGGCGATGCGCGTCAACGTTGGCTGATCGAACACATCGGCGGTGAAAACGATATCTTCGCCGCCCGGCTGATAACCGGCGGCAATAGCACGCTCGATTTCACCCAGCGACACCGAATCGACTTTGACGCCCGCCGCGCGCATCAGACGCAGAATGTGAATATTGGAGCAGGCTTTCTGCGCAAAACGCACCACGTCAAAGGCGCCGAGTTGCGCAATGCGCTGCTGAATAATTGCGGCATCGTACGCCCAGAATGGGCCAGAATAACGCTGCGCCAGCGGCAGTAAGTTGGCGGCAGTTAACGCGGTTTCGCTGTTGTTGAGTGGGCGTGGCATGTCAATTCTCCTGTGTCATTGAGGCTATTTAGCCACAGCGCATCAATTCAGAAAAATATCTGTTTTAGCGACATCTATACAAATATGATATGGGTTGAGCGGAGGAGACGATGGCAAAAATTAACTGGCGACATATCGAAATTTTTCACGCGGTGATGACCAGCGGCAACCTGACGCAGGCGGCCACGCTGCTGCACACTTCGCAGCCGACGGTGAGCCGCGAGCTGGCGCGCCTGGAGCAGCAGCTCGGCCTGCAGCTGTTCGAACGCGTACGTGGTCGCTTGCAACCAACGGTGCAAGGCTTGCGGCTGTACGAGGAGGTGCAGCGCTCGTGGTACGGACTGGATCGCATCATGGATGCCGCCGAAGGATTGCGTCAGTTTCGTCAGGGCGAATTGTCGATCGCCTGCTTGCCGGTGTTTTCGCAGTCGCTGTTGCCGCCGCTGCTGCAACCGTTTTTGCAGCGCTATCCGCAGGTCAGCCTGAACATCATTCCGCAGGAATCGCCGCTGCTGGAAGAGTGGCTGTCGGCGCAGCGTTATGATCTCGGCCTGACCGAAACCCAGCACCCGCCAGCGGGCACCGAACGTGTGCCGCTGCTGACCTGTGATGAAGTGTGCGTGCTGCCGCCACAGCATCCGCTGTGTCAGCGCGAGGTGCTGACGCCACAGGATTTCCACGGTGAAAACTACGTCAGCCTGTCGCGTAGCGATAGCTATCGTCAGCTGCTGGACTCGCTGTTTCATGAGCAGAATGTGGAGCGTCGTTTGGTGCTGGAGACGCACAGCGCGGCGTCGGTGTGCGCGATGGTGCGTGCAGGCGTGGGGATTTCAATTGTGAATCCGCTGACGGCGCTGGATTACGCCGACAGCGGTGTGGTGATGCGTCGCTTCAGTATTGCCGTGCCCTTCACCGTCAGTCTGGTGCGGCCGCAGCATCGACCGGCCTCAGCGCTGGTTGATCACTTCTGCGACCACCTGCAACAGCAAGTGGCCGCGTTTCCACAACGTATTGCCGAGCGGCTGGCTTAAGCGTTGACCGCTTCGCCC
>NZ_DAMBSA010000218.1:0-7849 GCF_032054795.1 Pantoea sp. CTOTU49201 | reverse complement strand
GCCGCTACCCGCGCGATTCACCAGCTTCTCGCCGGCAATACGCGCCACTTCGCTGGCACTCAAATTATTTTGCTGTGCCACACGCTGATATTGCTGCAGGCGGCCATCGTTGATGCGTTTGACCAGCGCCAGCGTTTCTTCATCCTGTTGACGCGCCGCCACATAACCGCTGAGCGTTTCGCCCACGCGCCCTTGTTGACGCGCCTCATCCAGCGTGAGCGCCCAGGCAGAAGGCATCAGCAGCAGCGCCGCAAGCAGCGCGATCCCCTTGCGTATCATCATGCTTCTCCTCAAAACAGTCCGCTCTGATTCTTCAGCAGCGCTTCCACATCTTTATCCACCTTGATGTGAATCTCATGCTCAATTTTGACGTTCATATTGATGGTGATCGGCTCTTTCGGTGCCGCAACTTCAATGCGCGGCACGCAGCCGATCAGTGGCAGCCAGGCTGCCAGCACCAGTAATGCCCTGAGGCTCATGGTTGGGGATCCTTCTTCGAGGGTAAGGTGGCATTTTGCTCCACCCAGGATTGCAAATTATCGCCAAAGCGCAGGCTGCGCCACAGCTGGAACAGATTTTCCTGATGCCGGTAGTTCAGATTAACGGTCTGACGGCGGTTGCTGAACTGGCTCACGCCTTTCACTTCCGATTGCATGATCAGATTGCCGAAGTTATCCAGATCGATAGTTGCCCAGGAACGCGAGATCTCCATGTAGCGCAGCCAATCCAGCGCCGCTCCGGCCGCAAAATTATTGCTGACAATGGCATCCGCCATGTCTTTATCCAGCCGGAAGGTCAGCGGACCGCTATTGGCGATCCAGCCCTTTTCAATCAGCCATTGCGGGTTGTTTACCCACAGCGGCAACTCGCCATTGACCTTGCCGGACATGGCAAACTGCTTGGGTTTAATCGCAGTAACCAGCTTGCTGAGATTGATCTCCTTCAGCGAGACGCGCGCCGCTGCATGCTGCGGCATGCGCAGCTCGGGCATGCTGACGTGTCCGCCTAACAGATCGAGATTGACGTTGCTGAGCGTCAACGGCTGGCGCTCCTGCCACGGATAGTGACCTTGCAAATCGGCGGTGATGTTTTGCAGCGAGAACTGATTTTTCACTTCGGCGATACGCAGTGAAACCGGACCGCGCCGTCCAAGCTGCCATTGATGATCCTTCAGGCGGAACGGCAGCGAGAAATCGATGCCGTTGATTTCACTGTCCGGCATCCACAGGCTGCCGTTTTTCACCGTCCAGTGACCGCCCGCTTCGAAGCCCTGCTCGCTGGCCGCCGAGAATGCCACCTGCGCGCGCAGCTCGCCCGACTGAATGCGCATTTTTAAATCGCTGCTGAGCAACGGCTGGAACACCGTCAATGACTGCGCTGGCCACCAGGCTTCGCCGCGCAGACGTTCGCCGTCCCAGCGGCCATGCACGCGTACCGGGCCAATATCCTGCGCCGTCAGCTGACCGCGCCAGATAAACTGGCTGGGATCGCTGCCTTTGGCTTCAAAATTGAGTTCTGATGGCGGCAGCCAGCCGCCATAACTGAATTGAGTTTGACCTGATTTCAGCGTGAAGCCGCCGTTAAACGCCGGATGTTCGGGATCGCGCTGCCAGCGCACCGGCGCGTTGAGCGTCAGGCGCGGTTTAGCCACTTGCACCATGCCGTACGCCAGCTGATCGAAACCGGTATTCAGCGTGTCGAGGCTGATCAAAGTGTCCTGCCAGCTGCCGGTGCCCTTCACGTCCCATTTGGCGGTAAGCGGTTCGATCTGGCCGTCCCCCCAATAACGCCAGTTCCACACGCCGCTGTCCGGCCAGAAATCGCTGGCGCGGCCATCGAGATGCAACCTGAAGCGACCAAAACTGGGATCGTGTGCCTTGAGGATCGCCTGCAAGCGACCATTGATGCCGCGCGACGCCACCGTCACGCCCGCCAACGGCCAGCGCGCTTCATCCACTTCCAGCGTTGAGAGCAAGCGACCGCGCAAACGCAGCAGCGCGCCCTGCTTGAGGCTCAACTGCGGATCGGTGAGCACGCCATGCAGCCAGCCGGGCATGCTGCCAAACAGCTGCAGATCTGCGAATTTGCTCTCACCGGTCAACTGAAACGGCAAAGCGCTGTCGACCATGCTCAGTTTGCCGGGGCCGACACTTAATACCAGATTGCCTTTGCCGCCGCGCCCTTGTGTGAGCAGATTGAATCGCCCGCTGACCAGCGTGTTTTCCAGCCCTTGCTGCCAGTTTTCCAGCGTCACTGCCATGCCGCCCGATAGCGGCTGATCGGCCTGCGGCCAGCGCCATTGGCCTTGCGTAATACGAATCTGCCGCTCGTCGACCTGCCACGGCAGCTGCAGCAGCGGCTGATCGTCATCCTGCTGTTTCACCGTCAGTGTACCTTGCTGTTGCTGCCAGTTAAGCGTCAACGCCAGCGGCTGCGGCCACTGCACAACATTGAGATCGGCGCTAAGTTCACCCGCCACCGGCAAGCCATCAGCAAAGGTTGGCAAGGTGACATCGCCATGCAGATTGAGCGGTTTGGGGAGTAGAGGATGACTGAGCTGCAGCTGGGCAATCTGCAACAACTGACCTTGCAAACGCGCATCCACATTGAGGTTGTCGCCCTGATAATGCAGCTGCTGCACATCTTTATCTAAGGTGAGATCAAAACGACCGGCATATTGCTGCCACGGCAGAATGGTGATTTTTTGCAGATGCACATCGGCGCCAGGCAACATCTTCTGCCAGTCAGCCAGGCTGCGCGGCGCACCGCTGGCTTCGCTGTGCGGCAGCGATTGCAGGCAGTCGCTGTTAAGTTGCACTTCACCGGCGCTGAGCTGCCAGCGTTTTTGCTGCCAGCCGAGCGTCGCATCGCTGACGTTTGCCAGTTCACAATCGCCCGCCAGATAACGCACCGCCGGGAAATGCAGCGCACCTTGCTGCCAGTGCGGCGTGCCGTTGAGTTCCACGCGGGTATTTTCAGGCAGCCAGATGCCGGCCAGACGCGGCAACCATTGCGTGAGCGTCAGCAGCAATCCCAGTAGCAGCAGTATCAGCGCCAGCAGCGCAGCAAGTGTTCGGCGAAGGCCACGCGTCATGGCAGTTAACGTTCCTGTTCTTTACACAATCCTGACGAGGAGCCAAATGATGGCATGTTACGTCCGGCAAATGAAGGTGTTAGCGACATAGTCTGGCTGAAGAACAGCAAAATGACGCGGAAAACGTTATCCTGTTGTGATACCGACGTTGCATTTTTCAGGAGCGAAACAATGAAAGTTGCGGTTTACAGCACCAAGCATTACGACCAGAAATACCTTGAACACGTCAATGAGGGCTTTGGATTTGAGCTGCAGTTTTTTGACTTCCTGCTGACACCGGCGACGGCGAAAAACGCTGCGGGCTGTGATGCGGTGTGTATTTTCGTCAACGATGATGCCAGCAAAGAGGTGCTGGAAGAGTTGGCGGCGCTGGGCGTGAAGCACATTGCGCTGCGCTGTGCCGGTTTCAATAACGTCGATCTCGCGGCGGCGAAAGAGCTGGGCTTAAACGTAGTGCGCGTCCCGGCGTATTCCCCAGAAGCGGTGGCCGAACATGCGGTTGGCCTGATGATGACGCTGAATCGTCGCATTCATCGCGCCTATCAACGCACGCGCGATGCCAACTTCTCGCTGGATGGTTTAACTGGCTTCAACATGCACAACAAAACTGCGGGCGTAGTCGGGACCGGCAAGATTGGTATCGCAGCGATGCGTATCCTCAAGGGATTTGGCATGCGCCTGTTAGCGTTCGATCCCTATCCAAGCCAGGCGGCGCTGGAACTGGGCGCGGAATATGTCGATCTCAAAACGCTGTTCGCTGAAGCCGATGTGATTACGCTGCACTGCCCGCTTACGCCGGAAAATCACCATCTGCTTAACGCGCAGGCGTTCAGCCAAATGAAAGATGGCGTGATGATCATCAACACCAGCCGTGGCGGTTTAATTGATTCACAGGCAGCGATCGATGCGCTTAAACAGCAGAAGATTGGTTCGTTGGGGATGGATGTATACGAAAACGAGCGCGATCTGTTCTTTGAAGATAAATCGAATGACGTGATTCAGGATGATGTGTTTCGTCGTCTGTCGGCCTGTCACAACGTGCTGTTCACCGGCCATCAGGCTTTCCTGACCGCCGAAGCATTGACAGCGATTTCAGAAACCACGCTCAGCAACTTACAGCAGCTGGAACGCGGCGAAACCAGCCCGAATCAGGTCCCTGCTTAATCTTTCTGCGCCTGCCTTAGCGGGCGCAGCTTCCACCCATCAGCGCCTGTTCGTCACAGCGACGACCATTAGCCAACTGGCACATACCGATGCGTGAGCCGTCTAACTGACGCGAAAACGCCAGCGATCCCCCGGCATTACTGCAATTCACTTCAGCCATTGATGACATCACAACGCGCGGTTGTACGTGGGCGGCAGTAGCTTGTTGCGGCGGTTCGTTGTCACTGTTGCTGCTGCAGGCAGAAAGTAACAAGGTGGCGCCAGCCAGCAGGAAGAGAGCGGCTTTCATCGATGGGGCTCCGGGGATTGAGCGAAAAAGTCGCACCAGCATATGTCAGGTGCGGTGAGGGATCGATAGGCGACACAGCTTTTTACAAAATTTAATTTCATTGTTTGCAAGCAGAATTATCCTGTTTGAGATGTTTCCGCCCTTTTCACCCGGCGGATGGTCTGTTTATCAACCACTAAGGAGAGAACGATGTTGACGGATATGCTTATCCGCATCGCGCTGGCTGGGATTCTCGGCGGACTGATCGGCCTGGAACGGCAGCTGCGCGCCAAAGAGGCCGGATTGCGCACGCATATTCTGGTCGGTATCGGCAGCGCGATGTTTATGCTGGTATCGAAATATGGCTTTGCCGACATGTTAGTCAGCGACCATGTGGCGCTTGATCCCAGCCGTATTGCGGCGCAGGTAGTGAGCGGCATGGGCTTCCTCGGCGCCGGTACCATCATTATTCAGAAGCAAGTGGTGAAAGGTCTTACCACCGCCGCCGGTTTATGGGTTACTGCGGCGATTGGTCTGGTGATCGGTAGCGGCATGTATGAAATCGGCATTTATGGCACCGTGCTGGCGCTGGTTGTGCTGGAAACGTTTCGTCGCATCAGTCACTGGCTGATTGGCCGTCATCATACGCTGTTGGTGCATCTCAAACCGAAAAGCGTGCCGCTGGTGTTGCTGGTGCTACAACGCGAAAATGTGCGCTACGGCCATATCGCCGTGGTGAATCGTGATGAAGAAATTGGCCTGTGCGAGTTAAGCGTAGAGGTGACATTGTCACGACGCACGCCGATGCACAATATCTACGATAAGGTGATGGAAATCAAAGGCGTTCAGTCGCTGGAGATGATGTAAAAATCATCAATGTTAGATTACGGTGCGCTGCCATCTCGTAAGCACACAGATGAAAAAGTCGCGTCAGAGCCCTTTGCTAAACTGAACTGATAACCCCCGTAAATTTTGCGGGTTTCTCAGCGTAGCAAAGGACGATTTATGATTACCGTCGACGGTAACGGTGCAGTGGCTTCGGTCGCCTTCCGCACCAGCGAAGTGATTGCCATTTATCCCATCACACCCAGCTCCACCATGGCCGAGCTGGCGGATAGCTGGTCCGGCGAAGGCCGCCGTAATATCTGGGGCGATGTACCGCGCGTGGTTGAGATGCAATCGGAAGGCGGCGCGATCGCCACCGTGCACGGCGCGCTGCAAACTGGCGCACTCTCGACCACTTTCACCTCGTCGCAGGGATTGCTATTGATGATCCCGACGCTCTACAAACTGGCGGGTCAGCTGACGCCGTTTGTTCTGCACGTCGCGGCGCGTACCGTGGCGACGCACGCGCTGTCGATATTTGGCGATCACTCCGATGTTATGGCGGTGCGACAAACCGGCTGCGCCCAGCTCTGCGCCTCGAGCGTGCAGGAAGCGCAGGATTTTGCCCTGATTGCACAAATCGCCTCACTTAATAGCCGCATCCCGTTTATCCACTTCTTCGATGGCTTCCGCACCTCGCACGAGATCAACAAGATCGTGCCGATTAGCGATGAAACCCTGCAGGCGCTGATGCCCGCCGAGGCGATTAACGCCCATCGTGCCCGCGCGTTAACGCCGGATCGTCCGACGATTCGCGGCACATCCGCTAATCCTGATACCTATTTCCAGTCACGTGAAGCCACTAACCGCTGGTACGACGATTGCACCCAGCATGTAGAAGCCGCAATGAACGCGTTTGGCGAAAATACCGGCCGCCACTATCAGCCGTTTGAGTTATACGGCCATCCGCAGGCCGAACGCGTAATCGTGATGATGGGGTCCGGCTGCGGCACGGCTGAAGAAGCTATTGATGAGATGCTGCAGCGCGGCGAGAAAGTCGGGCTGGTGAAAGTGCGCCTCTATCGCCCGTTTTCGGCGGCGCATTTGCTGCAAAAGATCCCCGCTTCCGCCCAACGCATTGCAGTGCTCGATCGCACTAAAGAGCCCGGCGCGCTCGGCGAACCGCTGTTCCTGGATGTGATGACCGCGCTGGCTGAAGCCTACAGCCGTGGCGAGCGCGCATCGCTGCCGAAGGTGATCGGCGGTCGCTATGGTTTGTCGTCGAAAGAGTTCGCACCCGATGCGGTACTGGCCGTGTTCCGCGCCTTGCAGGGCGATCAACCGTCAGCGCGTTTTACCGTCGGCATTTACGACGACGTCACCCATCTTTCGCTGCCGATGGAAGCCAATATCGTGCCGAATCGCGCACGGCTCGAAGCGCTATTTTATGGTTTGGGCAGCGACGGCAGCGTCAGCGCCAGCAAAAACAACCTCAAGATAATCGGCAACGCCACGCCGTGGCACGTGCAGGGTTATTTCGTCTACGACTCGAAGAAAGCCGGCGGCCTGACGGTTTCCCATCTGCGCGTCAGTGAATATCCGATCCAATCCGCCTACCTTATTCAGCAAGCCGACTTCATTGGCTGCCATCAGCTGCAGTTTATCGATAAGTATTCCATGCTCGATCAGCTTAAGCCGGGCGGAGTTTTTCTGCTCAATACGCCGTACAGCGCTGAGGACGTGTGGTCGCGCCTGCCGCAGGAAGTGCAGAGCCAGCTTAACGATAAACAGGCGCGATTCTATGTGATCAACGCGGCGCGTATCGCCCGCGAATGCCAGCTGGGCGCGCGCATCAACACCGTGATGCAGATGGCCTTTTTCCAGCTGACCCAGATTTTGCCGGGCGATAGCGCGTTAACTGAACTGCAAAACGCCATTGCGCGCAGCTACAGCAGCAAAGGTGAAGAGCTGGTGCAGAGCAACTGGCAAGCGCTGGCGATGGCACAGCAAGCGCTGCAGGCGGTGCCGTTGCAACCAATTGACGATCGCAGCCCACATCGCCCGCCGGTGGTAGCTGATAGCGCGCCTGATTTCGTCAAAACCGTCACCGCAGCGATGCTTGCCGGTCTTGGCGATAAACTGCCGGTCTCAGCGCTGCCACCTGATGGCACCTGGCCAGTTGGTACCACGCAGTGGGAAAAGCGCAATATCGCCGAAGCCGTGCCGATCTGGCAGCCCGATCTCTGTACGCAGTGCAACCATTGCGTCGCCGCCTGCCCGCACTCTGCGATTCGCGCCAAAGTGGTTGATCCTGCAGCGCTGGCAAATGCGCCAGCTTCGCTCGCTTCACTGGATGTAAAATCGCGCGATATGCGCGGACAAAAATACGTGTTGCAGGTGGCTCCAGAAGATTGCACCGGCTGTAACCTGTGCGTAGAAGTGTGCCCGGCCAGCGATCGCCAGCATCCGGAAATCAAAGCCATCAACATGAAATCACG
>NZ_DAMBSA010000217.1:2627-7855 GCF_032054795.1 Pantoea sp. CTOTU49201 | reverse complement strand
CCCTAAACTGCAGAAGTCGAATATCGATATCATCTCACTGGAATGTCAAAACTCACATGTGCCGATGGAATTGATGGAACTGATTCGCGGCAAAAAAGTGATGGTTGGCGCCATCGACGTGGCAAGCAATACCATTGAAACGCCAGAAGAAGTTGCCGCGACGCTGCGTAAAGCGCTGCAGTTTGTCGATGCCGACAAACTCTATCCTTGCACCAACTGCGGCATGATCCCTTTGCCGCGCGGTGTGGCAAGAGGCAAGCTGGATGCGTTAAGCGCCGGTGCGGAGATTGTACGTAATGAGCTGCTGAATAAATAACGCCGCCAAATATCACCATATATAAAACTCGGTCCGGGATATGACAATCATTCCCGGACCAAGCAGCTGAATCATTGATTAACCTGCCCACCCGACTTTCTAAAATCAATTACCATGGTTTGACCATCCTGAAAGGCGTCAAAATCCGGTCCCTGCGAAAGATATTCACGCGGTTTAATGACTCTCATCTCTTCGGTTGCTTTCACCGCTTTCAACCTCAAGCCAGCGTTGTTAATCAAAGCCAGCCAAATCCACCCCTCAGACTCACCTAGCATTTTCATCCGAATATGATCGATGATGGGGAAATTGCGAATATTGGTTTGTACTTCTGGAGCATCATTCAGCTGACCAACAAAAGCGAGAGAATCTATCGATTGTGCGTCAGGAGCCGACAGCGTGATTTTAATCTGATTCATCACATCCATTTGGTAACGTTGGTCATTCACCACCGTATTGAAACTTATTAACATCACCACCAGATGATAAAACAGTAAGATGACACTGAATCCCGCCAGCCAGTTTCTTATAGCAGGTAAAGCGTGCACGGATACGTAGAAACAGAACAGGAAAGTAATGCTGCAGGCGCCCAACATGCGTGGCGCAAATAACGGGGTAGCTAATGCCAAAGAAAGTCCTGGAATCGCCATAATGGCGATTGATCCTGCACTCAACATTAAGATGACCTTGCTTACTGTCAATTTCCGCTGTTGTTTTAAGCTGTGTGCCATTAAAACAAGGCCTGACAACATCATCAGTAAAGGCAACAATAAAAATACCATCATGCCGCCCGGATAGGCGCCTAGAAAAAGATGACTAAACGTTTTAATCGTTTCAATGATGATTAGCAAAGACTCTGAATTGGGCAGTAATAGCTTGCTGTGTTTCATGCTGTACCAGTCGATCTCAACCGGCAATAAATAATTCATCGCCAGTTTATAAACCAGAATGGCAATGCCCAGCGCCACTATTTTCCCGGCCAGCCACGACCATATAGATTGGTCATTATTCAACCGTGCAATAGCCAGTAACGCTACACAAGCAATATAGACATTAAGTCCTGGCTGATAGAGCGTTTGAATCAGCAGTAATATTAGCGCCGTGAAAATGATCTCCTGTAACGACTTGGAACGGTTAACCAGGCTTGCCAGCATGGCACCTGCGAATGACAAAAGAATGGTAAGGCTGTCAAAGCTATACAGCATTCCCTGCGCCATAAAGGGATTGAGCACCACAAAAAGCGGCGGCACAAATGACCAGTAGCCAATCAGGGGAATTTTAAGTTTTTCAGTGAAGAAAACAGCTGCAACACTCAGCGCCAGCAATCCGAGCAGTAAATTAAGCGGAGAAACATCGCTGAGCGTATTACCAAAAGAGACCAAAGCCTGTAATAACCAGGTGCCCGGTCTTCCATTGCTCAGCCACACTGACCTATCCCCATCCAGTATCCGGTAAAGGTCATCCCGATAATAAATTTTGTGGGTCCAAACAGGCAGAGTAGCAAGCATAGCTATCAACATGGTCAAAGCGATACGCTGCATCCGACTTACTGACGGAGGATCATTTACTGGCGTCATTTTTTGGGCGAATTTCCATAGATGCAGCGCGGCCTTCTATTTCCGCAGAGTTATGACCTAGTGTAGGCGGTAATGTTGATAAGACTTGGTTCGAGAGATGAGGATGAGATCAACATCATTGGCAGGCGCGGGCTGTGCGGATAACATGTCACTTTATCTCTTTCTAACAGGCAACATCGGCAATGGCTCTGATCCCTAAAAACTACACGCGGCTGGAAAGCGGCTATCGTGAAAAAGCATTAAAAATCTATCCGTGGGTATGCGGCCGCTGCTCGCGCGAATTTGTCTATTCCAATCTGCGCGAATTAACCGTCCATCACATCGATCACGATCACACCAATAATCCGGAAGATGGCAGTAACTGGGAGTTGTTGTGCCTGTATTGTCACGACCATGAACATTCAAAATACACCGAAGCGGATCAGTACGGTACAACGGTTGTGGCAGGAGAAGATGCGCAAAAAGATGTGGGTGAAGCCACCTATAATCCTTTTGCCGATCTGAGGGCCATGCTGAATAAGAAGAAGTAAGGTTATTGTTTGAGATAGAGGTCGCCATGAATGGCGACCCTACGAAGGCCCGTTGCGCGTACCCGCCAAATTACCGTAGGGTCGCCATTTATGGCGACCGATTTACGCTTACTTATTAGTCTTAGTGCTATTACTGAACTGCTCGGTGAGATAGTTGCTGGTGTTATTCAGCACGCTAACCATCTTATCCAGATTGGTGAACTGCTTTTTATAACGCGCGATCGTGTCATCAATACGTTTACTGGCGGTATTGTACTGATCGGTCAGCGTATTCAGTTTCTTACTGATAGTATCCGTCGCGCCCTGCAACACACCTTTGCTGCTGAGGAACGAAGTGAAGGTAGTATTCAGCACCGTCGAAACGCCGGTTTTTTTGCCATCGCCAACAAACATGTCGCGAATCGCTTCCGGTTTAACTTGCAAGCTGGTAGTCAGTTTGGCGGCATCCAGATTGAGCTTACCGCTGGTCGGATCGGTGGTAATACCCGCCTGCGATAACGTTTTGTAAGCACTGGAACCGGAAGTGTTCGCCAGAATGCTCTTCATCTGCACCTGAATATTACGCAGCGTGCCGTCGCCAATCAGCGCCCCATTCTTCCCATCCGGATCTTTACCCGCATCCACCGGCGTGTATTTGGTCAAACTCGCCATCGTATCCTGCAGCGAGTTATAGGCATTTACCCAATCGGTAATGGCGGTTTTCGCCTTATTGGTATCGCTGCTCACCGTCAGCGTCTGATTGCCGCTGGTTTCATCATTGAGTTTCAGCGTGATGCCTTCTACCGCGTCGGCGATCACGTTGCTGCTGCTCTCAATCGCCACATTATTCACGGTCAGCTTGGCGTTCTGCGCTTCGACGCTTTGCGTCATGCCGCTGCTGCCAGCATTTGTCGCATCAAAGCCGATAAAGTCGTGCAAGGTATCATCGCCGGTCACGCTCAGCGATTTCACCGCATTGCCGGTGCCAGATGCAGATGAGGTCAGTGACAAGCGGTATTCAGTGGCCGAGACCTTAATCAGGCTGGCGGTGACGCCAACGTCGGACTTGTTGATGGTGTCACGAATGGCCGAAAGCGAGGTCTGATCTTTAGTCAGCGTAATGCTCTTCTCTTTACCTTCCGCAGTGACAAATTTCAGGGTTCTGGAATCTGCATCGCTACCAATCGCCGCTTTGATATCGGTTTTGGCATCGCTGGTTAGCGTTTGCGATTGTGCCAGCTTCTGCACGCTGATGGTGTATTTGCCCGCCAACGCATTCCCGTTGGAATCGGCGCTAAACGCGCTAGAGCTGGATGCTGTGGTCGTCGAGGTATACAGGGCGGCATCGTTTAATTTGTTGTTAGCCGTCTGGAAAGTCTGAATCGCGGTTTTCAGCGTGCCGTAGGCGGACAGCTTGGCGGTCGCCGCCGATTGTTGTTTGGAAATCGGTGCCAGCGATTGCTTCTCTGCCGCAGTCAGTTTGTCGAGGATGGTGCTTAAACCCAGTCCTGAACCGACGCCTAATGTTGAAATCCCAGTCATGAACGCAACTCCTGTTAATTTAACGTTACGGTACTATCGGCAGCCTTAACGCAAACTTTATAGAAATCTGGTCATTTCCTTACGCTATCCTTACAAACACCAAAAACCGCGTCGTTAGCGCTCGATCGCCTGTGATTAATCGCGCTGGAAATATGATGCATTTCACATTTAACTGTCGCTGTGCTTGTCGGGAAAGCTCAGCCGATTATGATCTTGCGAGATTGTTACTGCGTTCAGCGCAGGCAAAACCTGACACGCCGTCCTCCCGGTGGGTCAGGTTTTTTATTTTCAGGGCAGATAAAAATGAAAATCGCGAAAATCCTCAACAACAATGTCGCGGTAGTGCTGGGCGACAACGGCAAAGAACAGGTTGTGATGGGACGCGGTTTGGCGTTTCAGAAGCGCGTTGGTGACGAACTGGATGCGCAGCAGATCGAAAAAGTGTTTGCGCTGCAAAGTGATACGTTGACGGGACGGCTCAGCGAACTTCTGTCAGATATTCCGCTTGAGGTTATCACCACCAGCGAACTGATCATTGCCAATGCGCGCCAGCAGCTGGGCCAGCCGCTGCATGAAAGTCTCTCAATCGCACTGTGTGATCACTGCCATTTTGCGATTGAGCGCCACCAGCAAGGCATCCCGATTCGCAACGTCTTGAAGTGGGAGATCAAAACGCTCTATCCGAAAGAGTTTTCACTCGGTATTGAAGCGCTGGCCTTGATTAACAAGCGATTGGGCGTGGAGTTGCCCGAAGATGAGGCCGGATTTATCGCGCTGCATCTGGTGAATGCGCAGCTCGGCAGCGATTTCGCCGATGTATCGCACATCACGCAATTTATGCAGGAGATCCTGCATATTGTGAAATATCGCCTGCAGCTGGATTACCGCACCGAGAGCTTGAGCTACAACCGCTTCGTCAACCATCTGAAGTTCTTTGCACAACGTATGTTGGGCAAACGCGGCGTGTGGAGCGAGGATGAATCTCTGCATGATGTGGTGCGCGACAAATATCCGCTCGCCTATCAATGTGCGGTGAAAATCGACCAGCATATTCAGCAGAAATATCTGTATGAGCTCTCCAGCGAGGAACGCATGTTCCTCACCATTCATATTGAGCGGGTGCGAAAAGAGACGCTGGCGTTGCAGGATGATGCGGACGAGGCGTAAACCAGGTGCGCATCAATGCGCACCCTACAAAAAACGCGTCAATCCTTTGTAGGGTCGCCATTAATGGCGACCGCCAACGCCTTACTTCAACGCTTCGCCATGGCTGCGAATCACGTCCTG
>NZ_DAMBSA010000217.1:0-2617 GCF_032054795.1 Pantoea sp. CTOTU49201 | reverse complement strand
GCAGGATGATGCGGACGAGGCGTAAACCAGGTGCGCATGATTGCGCACCCTTCAATCAACCCACTTACTTCAACGCTTCGCCATGGCTGCGAATCACGTCCTGATACCAGAAGAAACTCTTCTTACGTGAACGCGCCAGCGTGCCGTTGCCCGCATCATCGCGATCCACGTAGATAAAGCCGTAACGTTTGGAGAACTCGGCTTTTGATGCGCTGACCAAATCGATCGGTCCCCAGCAGGTATAACCCATCACCTCCACGCCATCTTCAATCGCTTCACGCACCTGCACCAGATGATCGTTGAGATATTGAATACGGTAATCGTCGTTAATTTGCCCGTCCGCTTCTACCACATCTTTAGCGCCGAGCCCGTTTTCCACGATAAACAGCGGCTTCTGATAGCGGTCATACAGGATGTTAAGCAGAATGCGCAGCCCCTCAGGATCGATCTGCCAACCCCAATCGGAACTCGGCAGATGCGGGTTCGGCACCATCGACAGAATGTTGCCGCGCGCTTTCTGGTTTTCCTCTTCATTGGTGGTGACGCAGCCGGTCATGTAATAGCTGAAGGAAATATAATCGACGGTATTTTGCAGGTCGCGCTTATCTTCATCGGTCATCGCGATGCTGATGCCGCGATCGGCAAAGAAGCGTTTCATATAGGCCGGATACGCGCCGCGCACCTGTACATCGCCAAAGAACAGCCATTCACGGTTCTGCTGCAAGGTTTCCAGCACGTCTGCCGGGCGGCAGCTCAGCGGATAGAGCAGCGCGCCGAGCAGCATGTTGCCGATTTTGCCATCCTTAACAATTTCATGGCAGGCTTTCACCGCGCGTCCGCTCGCCACCAGCTGATGATGAATCGCCTGATAGATCGCCTGCTGATCGCTCTCTTCCGCCAGGCCCACACCGGTGAATGGCGCGTGCAGTGACATGTTGATTTCGTTAAAGGTCAGCCACAATTTCACTTTGTGCTGGAAGCGGGTAAACACCGCGCGCGCATAGCGTTCAAAGCAATCGATGGTGATGCGATTGCCCCAGCCGCCGTACTTTTTGATCAAGCCATACGGCATCTCATAATGCGACAGCGTCACCAGCGGCGTGATATTGTATTTGGCCATCTCATCGAACAGGCGATCGTAATAGGCTAATCCCGCTTCGTTAGGTTCCGCTTCATCACCCTGCGGGAAGATGCGCGTCCAGGCAATTGAGGTACGCAGCACGGTAAAGCCCATTTCGGCGAACAGTTTGATGTCTTCCGGGAAGCGATTATAGAAATCGATGGCAGTATCTTTGATGCCAAAATCGTCACCGCTGCGCTCGACGCGCGCACCGAAAATGCCTTTGGGTTGCAGGTCGGAAGTCGATAAACCTTTACCGCCTTCCTGATACGCGCCTTCAACCTGGTTAGCGGCCACGGCGCCGCCCCATAAAAATCCGTCCGGGAAACGTTTAGTCATCTGCTTGCTCCTCAATTATTTCAGCACGGCCAACAACGGAGCGCCTTCGCTCACGGCCGTGCGGCTCAGGGTTAACACATCCACAAAATCATCACTGTTACTCACCAGCACCGGCGTGGTGAGGTCAAATCCTGCGGCTTTAATCGCATCGAGATCGAACTCCAGCAGCAGATCGCCCACTTTGACCGGCTGATCGTTGGCGACTTTAGGAGAGAAATATTTTCCATCGAGCTTCACGGTATCGAGGCCAACGTGGATCAGCACTTCCGCGCCCTGCGCAGATGTCAGGCCAATCGCATGGCCGGTACGGAACATTGACGACACCACGCCATCGATTGGCGAAACCACGCGTCCCTGCTGCGGCATAATCGCTGCGCCTTTGCCGAGCAAACCGCTGGCAAAGGTTTCGTCTTTAACCTGTTCCAGCGGAATGACGTCGCCTGCCATCGGGCTAACCACGCTTTCGCGGCGCGTCAGGTTGGTGGGCGGAGCAACCGGCGCGGGTGCCGCAACCACGTCGGCTGCGGGCTCGGTCAGACCGAACAGATAGGTGCTCACGCAGGCGAACATTAACGCCACCGCCGCACCGGCAAACGCCGCCAGCACGCTGGCATCAATGCCGCTGTTCGGCACCACCTGAATAAAGGTGAACACGCTAGGAAAACCAAAGGAGTAAATGGTGGTGTGCCAGAAGCCGAGGATCGCCGCGCCCAATGCGCCACCGATGCAGCCGAAGACAAACGGACGACGACGCGGCAGCGTCACGCCATAGACCGCCGGTTCGGTGATGCCGAAGATGCTGGCGGTAAAGGCCGATCCCGCCATCGCTTTGAGTTTCGCTTCGCGTGTTCGCAGGAAGATGCCGAGCGTCGCGCCCGCCTGCCCCAACACCGCTGGCATCAGCAATGGCAGCAGCGTGTCATGACCAAAGTTGGCGAGGTTATTAAGCATGATCGGCACCAATCCCCAATGCAGACCGAAAATAACGCACACTTGCCAAATCGCGCCCATCACCGCACCCGCAATCATTGGGCTCAGGCTGTAAATCCACAAATAACCTTCGGCCAACATGCGGCTCAGCCAGGTCGCCGCCGGACCAATCGCCAGAAACGTCAGCGGCACGGTGATCAGCAGGCAGCACAACGGCGTACTGAAGTT
>NZ_DAMBSA010000216.1:0-7862 GCF_032054795.1 Pantoea sp. CTOTU49201 | reverse complement strand
GGATCGCGTGATTTCAGGCGCACATGGCCGCGGCTCGGTGAGCGCATCGAACCAACGTGGCACTGGAAACCGTGCGCTTCCACCGCATTCGAACCGTTGTAGTTAATCGCTACCGGCAGGAAGTGATACTGAATATTCG
This sequence comes from Pantoea sp. CTOTU49201, assembly GCF_032054795.1. Lineage (NCBI taxonomy): Bacteria > Pseudomonadati > Pseudomonadota > Gammaproteobacteria > Enterobacterales > Erwiniaceae > Pantoea > Pantoea sp. CTOTU49201. Next base: position 7,723 of record NZ_DAMBSA010000216.1, on the reverse strand, counting down.
GCCAGCTGAACTCTTCACGGCTGCGGATAAAGCCGCCGCCTTCAAAGTGGTTGCTGGCGCCGACGCCGGTGCCGTTAAACAGCCACTCTGCACCGATTTTCGGTTGGTTCCACCACTTCAATGCCGGATAGAGCGAAACCGGCTCTTTGCACTCATATTGCAGGTACATTTCGAGGTGATCCTGCAAATTCTCGCCCACGCCCGGCAAATCATGCACCAGCGGGATATCGAACTGTTTCAGCAGCTCAGCGGAACCGACACCGGAACGCTGCAGAATCTGCGGCGAGGCGATAGCACCGGCACACAGCAGCACTTCACGGCGCGCATGCGCCTGATGCGACGTATTGCTGGAACCCAGCAGATACTGCACGCCTACCGCGCGTTTGCCTTCAAACAGAATGCGGTCAGTGGTGGCATGAGTGACGATTTTCAGGTTCGGACGCGTTTTTGCGCTATCGAGATAACCGCGCGCGGTGCTGGAGCGGCGACCTTTCGGCGTCACAAAGCGATCCATTGGCCCGAAGCCTTCCTGCTGATAGCCGTTGAGATCGTCAGTGCGCGGATAACCCGCCTGCACGCCGGCTTCAATCATCGCGGCGAACAGCGGATTGTTGCCAGGTTTACAGGTGGTGATGCTCACCGGACCTTCGCCGCCGTGATAATCATTGGCACCGATATCGCGCGTTTCAGATTTGCGATAGTAGGGCAGGCAGTTTAGGTAGCTCCAGTTTTCCAGACCAGGTTCATTGGCCCAGTTATCGAGATCCATCGCGTTACCACGGATGTAGCACATGCCGTTGATCAGCGACGATCCGCCCAAACCTTTACCGCGACCGCACTCCATGCGGCGATTGTTCATGTACGGCTCAGGTTCGGTTTCGTACGCCCAGTTGTAGCGTTTGCCCTGCAGTGGGAAAGCCAGTGCCGCAGGCATCTGCGTGCGGAAGTCGAAGCGGTAATCTGGGCCGCCCGCTTCTAAAAGCAGCACATTAACGCTGCTATCTTCGGTCAGTCTTGTTGCCAAAACGTTCCCTGCGGATCCGGCTCCGATAATGATGTAATCAAATTCCATTAGTCGTTCCTCAGGTTAAAAGCCAAAATTAAAATACGGACTGAAAACGGGTCATTTCGAGCTGCACAGATTTCACCTGCGTGTAGTTTTGCAGCGTCATCAGGCCATTTTCGCGGCCTACACCCGAATGCTTGTAACCGCCCACTGGCATTGCGGCGTCAGATTCGCCCCAGGTATTGATCCAGCAGATACCTGCTTCAATCTGGTGAATCACGCGATGCGCGCGGTTAAGATCCTGCGTCACCACACCAGCAGCCAGGCCAAATTCGGTGGCGTTGGCGCGGCGAACCACTTCTTCTTCACTTTCATAAGTCAGAATCGACATCACCGGCCCGAAGATCTCTTCGCGCACAATGGTCATCTCATCGCGGCAGTCGGTGAACACGGTCGGTTCTACCCATGCGCCGTTATCGAAAGCTGCGCCACTCAGGCGTTTACCGCCGCACAGCAGACGCGCCCCTTCACTGATGCCGGACTCGATGAAGCGCATCACATTGTCGCGATGCGCGAAGCTCACCAGCGGACCGAAGTTGGTATCAGGATGGTTGAGATCGCCCGCCTTAATACGCGCCACGCGCTCGGCGATTTTCGCTTCAAACGCCGCTTGCAACGTAGCCGGGATAAACACGCGCGTGCCGTTGGTGCAAACCTGGCCTGAGCTATAGAAGTTCGCCATCATCGCGATATCAGCGGCGAGGTCGAGATCGGCGTCATCGAAGATGATCAGCGGGGATTTACCGCCCAACTCCATGGTGACGTCTTTCAGTGTTGATCCAGCTGCATTCGCCATCACTTTCTTGCCGCTGGCGACACCGCCGGTGAAGGAAACTTTATCGATGTCCGGATGATCGGTGAGCAGCTGGCCGGTGACCGCGCCGCGACCGTTCAACACGTTGAACACGCCATTCGGCACGCCCGCTTCGGTGTAGATCTCTGCCAGCTTCAGTGCGGTGAGCGGCGTGACTTCGCTCGGTTTGAAAATCATCGCATTACCGGCGGCCAGCGCAGGTGCAGATTTCCACAAGGCGATCTGAATCGGATAGTTCCACGCGCCGATACCAGCCACCACGCCGAGCGGTTCGCGGCGGGTATACACGAAAGAGGTATCGCGGAGTGGGATTTGCTGGCCTTCCAGAGATGGAATCAAGCCCGCGTAGTACTCCAGCACGTCGGCACCGGTCACAATATCCACGTATTGGGTTTCGCTCAGCGGTTTGCCGGTATCGAGGGTCTCCAGCGCGGCCAGCTCGTCGTTGCGTTCACGCAGGATATCGACCGCACGACGCAGAATGCGCGAACGTTCCATGGCGGTCATCGCCGCCCAAACTTTCTGGCCTTTTTTCGCTGCGGCAACGGCGCGATCAACGTCTGCGCGATCGGCTTCATGCACGTCGGCCAGCACTTCGCCGTTTGCCGGATTGATGCTCTGGAATGTGTTACCTGCCGCAGCGGGAACCAATGCGCCATCAATATAAAGGTGTTGCTCGGTGAATCGGGACATGATTTCTCCTTCCTCAGTGATTCTGGTCAGCCAATTGCTGACGAATGAATTGGGTGGTGAGCTGTCTGGCGATAGCCAAATCGAACGGTTTGCCACTGAGCGCCGCGCGCAGCCACAGGCCATCAATCAGCGAGGCGAGGCCATGTGCCGCCAGGCGCGCCTTTTCGCGCGGAATAACGCGACGAAATTCGGCTGCCAGCGTGGAAAACAGACGACGGCTGCTTACGCGTTCTAAGCGGCCCAACTGTGGCTGATGCATGCTGCTGGCCCAGAAATCCAGCCAGGCTTTCATCGCAGCGCTGTGCACCTGCGAATCATCAAAGTTGCCTTCCACGATCGCCAGCAGGCGCGCTTCGGTGCTGGCGTCGGCCAGCGGTTTTAACCTTGCTGCTACCGCATCACGCAGCTGACGGGTTACGTCACGCATCGTGGCTTCCAGCAGACCGTTCTTGTCTTTGAAGTAGTGGCTGATGATGCCTGTCGATACACCAGCACGTCGCGCAATCTGCGCAATGGTGGCGTCGTTGATCCCGACTTCGTTAATGGTGCTCAGGGTCGCATCAATCAGTTGCCGACGACGTATCGGCTGCATTCCCACCTTTGGCATAACACTCCAGCTCCACCGCAATGTAAGGACACTATTAAAACTTTTTTTGATTGCACGTTCAATATAAAAAAGAAATTTGTTAGGATGCTGTACTTGGATTGTTACAAAAACGAAGCGGTGAGTTGAAGGGATCTCAGCAGGTGCGTACTCACGCGCACCTCACGAAAACCGCACCTCCCTCGTAGGGTCGCCATTAATGGCGACCTGATTGAGCTTTTTTGGCACGTACTACAGGAAATTAACCAGAGGTAATCGATGATTAATCCACCTGCCAGTGAAAAAGACAGAATCAATCCTGTGGTGTTTTACACCTCAGCCGGACTGATTCTGACATTTTCACTTGTCACGATTTTTTACAGCGAACTCGCTGCCAGCTGGCTTCTGACCGCCGTCAATTGGGTCACGTCCACGTTTGGCTGGTACTACATGCTCGCTGCCACGCTGTACATCGTGTTCGTCATCTATATGGCGTGTTCGCGCTACGGCGCGATCAAACTCGGGCCGGAGCAATCTAAACCCGAGTTCAGTTTACTGAGCTGGTCGGCGATGCTGTTTGCCGCCGGTATCGGTATTGACCTGATGTTCTTCTCGGTTGCCGAACCGGTAACGCAATATATGCAGCCGCCAGAAGGTGCAGGGCAGACCATGGAAGCCGCGCGTCAGGCGATGGTGTGGACGCTGTTCCACTACGGCGTCACCGGCTGGTCGATGTACGCATTGATGGGCATCGCGCTCGGCTACTTCAGCTATCGCTACAACCTGCCGCTCACCATCCGCTCAGCGCTTTATCCCATTTTCGGCAAACGCATTAATGGCCCGATTGGTCACACGGTGGATATCGCTGCCGTGATCGGCACCATCTTTGGTATCGCTACCACTTTAGGGATTGGTGTGGTGCAGCTGAACTACGGCCTCAACGTGCTGTTCGATGTGCCGGAAGGTTTCACGGCGCAGGCCGCGCTGATTGTGCTGTCGGTGATCATCGCCACCATCTCAGTGACCTCCGGCGTGGACAAAGGTATCCGTATTCTTTCTGAGCTAAACGTCGCGCTGGCGCTGGGCTTGATTCTGTTCGTGCTGTTTATGGGCAAAACCGATTTCCTGCTCAACGCGCTGGTGCTGAACGTTGGTGATTACGTCAATCGCTTTATGGGCATGACGCTTAACACCTTTGCCTTCGACCAGCCACGCGAGTGGATGAATAGCTGGACGCTGTTCTTCTGGGCGTGGTGGGTTGCCTGGTCGCCGTTTGTCGGCTTGTTCCTTGCACGTATCTCGCGCGGGCGTACCATTCGTGAGTTCGTGTTGGGCACGCTGATTATCCCGTTCACCTTTACGCTGCTGTGGCTGTCGGTATTTGGTAACGCGGCGCTGTATGAAATCATCCACGGCGACGCGGGCTTTGCCCAGGAAGTGATGGCGCATGCTGAACGCGGCTTCTATAGCCTGCTGGCGCAGTATCCGGCGTTTAAATTCAGTGCTTCGGTAGCTACCATCACCGGTATGCTGTTCTACGTGACGTCGGCGGATTCCGGTTCGCTGGTGCTGGGTAACTTCACCTCGAAGCTGAAAGACATCAATAGCGATGCACCGAACTGGCTACGTATCTTCTGGTCGATTGCGATTGGTGTGCTGACGATGGGTATGCTGATGACCAACGGTATTTCTGCCTTGCAGAACGCCACGGTGATCATGGGCTTACCGTTTAGCTTTGTGATCTTCTTTGTGATGGCCGGACTGTATAAATCGCTGAAGGTGGAAGATCATCGCCGTGCCAGCGCCAGCCGCGACACTGCGCCGTACATTCCGGCCAGTAACGATCGCCTGAGCTGGAAAAAACGCCTGTCACGCCTGATGAACTATCCGGGTACGCGCTATACGCAGAAAATGATGGAAGAGGTGCTGTTCCCGGCGATGCAGGATGTGGCGAAAGAGCTGGAACTGCGCGGTGGACGTATCTCGCTGGAGCGAGCCGAGCCAGAAGAGGGGCAGCCGCTGGGCCACCTTGATCTGCGTGTGTTGCTGGGCGAAGAGCAGGATTTCGTTTATCAAATCTGGCCGCAACAGTATTCGGTACCGGGCTTTACCTATCGCGCACGCAGCGGTAAGTCGACCTATTACCGTCTGGAAACCTTCCTGCTGGAAGGCAGCCAGGGCAACGATTTGATGGACTACAACAAAGAGCAGGTGATTATCGATATTCTCGATCAGTACGAACGTCACCTGAACTTTATCCATCTGCATCGTGAAGCGCCGGGCAGCAATATGACGTTCCCGGACGTTTGATTTATCCAGGTCGCCATAAATGGCGACCCTACAAAACCACTTGTCTCACCGTAGGGTCGCCATTCATGGCGACCTTCTCATATCGTTCGTAAATGCTTCATTCATGGCTTTGACCCCGTGCACATTCCCAAATAACAGCTAAGCTTTCAGGCTGATTAAATGGGGGATGAAATGAAATTAGGCTTTGCTTGTAAGTATCTGGATCAAAAGGCTAAACAGCCGTATCCCTTCAAAAGCACCACGCGCACGCGCTTTCTGGGTCTTGACGATGATTCACGTATCACAATGCTGAACCAGCTGGCGCAAAACAATCTGCACAATCTCCTTCTCACGCTCGAACAGCTTGCCACTCAACCCGACGCGCTGCGCATGATGCGCATCGGCAGCGATCTTTTGCCGCTATATACCGTGCCGGAAGCCACGCAGCTGTATGGTGAATTATTGTCTGATCTGACACCGTTATTACGTCGCTGTGGCGAGCTGGCGCGAGCCAATAATATCCGTCTGTCATTCCATCCCGGCCAATATACTGTGCTGGCCTCGGATAATGATGGCGTGGTCGATCGTGCCATCGAGGACGTGGAGTATCACGCTACCTGCGCGGTATTAATGGGTTATGGCCGCCAGTTTCAGGATTTCAAAATCAATATCCATATGAACGGTAAAAAGGGCATTGAGGGATTTCGCGCCGCGTTTCTGCGCCTGAGTCCTGAAGCGCGCAATATGCTGACGGTGGAGAATGATGAAATATCCTGTTCGCTGGACGATGTGTTGCAGGCGCGTGAATTGTGTCCGGTGGTGCTGGATATTCATCACCATTGGGTGAAAGAGAATCACTATATTCAGGCAGACGATACGCGCATCGCGCTAATCAAAGAATCGTGGCGCGGAGTAAGGCCAGTTTTGCACTATTCAATTGCGCAGGAAGGTCTGATTCCCGATCACGGTTTCCCTGATCAGCAGGATTTAGCGGTATCGAAAAGCAAACTTCGCGCCCATGCCGATTATTACTTCAATCAAAGCTTAAATGATTGGGCGCTGTCGTTTAACGCCTTCGATATGATGTGCGAAGTGAAGATGAAGAATTTAGCGCGCGACCGCCTTTATGATTATGCGATTGCGCGCCAGATTATCACGGCGCCGTAATCACAATCGCCACGCGGCGATTTTGTGCGCGGTCCTGCGCGTTGTTGTTGCTGGCAATCGGTGCGCTCATGCCTAATCCACGCGTGATAATATTTTCGCGTGGAATCGCTGCGCCTGCTGCCCACTGTGTTGCGACGGCGTTGGCTCTTTTCAATGACAGCTGCTGGTTGTAATCCGCTTTGCCGTAATTATCGGTATGACCGTCGATACGCACATGGTTAATACCGGTCGCCGCCAGATTTTTCGCCATCGACTGAATATTCTCTTTACTGGCAGGAGTGAGTTGCGCTTCGTTGACGCCGAACAGGATTTTGTCCGACAAGCCTAATCCCCAGCCTTCGGTATTTTGGCTGAATCCGGCATTACGCATCGCCGCAATCTGCTCGTCACTGAAACGTCCCTTTGCCTGGCAACCGACCAGCGCTAACACACACATCATCAGGAAAATTTTCATCTTCATATCCGCACCTTACTCATTCCCTTGTTTTTGTACATGTTCATATCTGCGCGTTCCAGAATCGACTCAACGGTATCACCGTGCTGCGACCAGGCGTAACCAATGGTCACCGAGGTAGAAATTGGTGTGCCTTCCGCAATAATGATTTTCTGGCTGATCGACTCGCTAATATCCTGCATCAGCAACTGCAGTTGCGCGTCGCTGGCGCGGCTGCTTACCAGCATGGCAAACTCATCGCCGCCTAATCGGGCGACCAGATCCTGCTTATAAGCCAATGTAGAAAGCCGTGAACCAATAGCTTTTAGCACCTCATCACCGGCCGCATGGCCCCAATTATCGTTGATGCTTTTAAAGCGATCGCCATCGAGAAACAGCAAAACGAAGCGCTCTTTCGCCAATTGCTGATCGAGCAACTGTGTTAAGCGCGCCACAAAGGCGGCGCGATTGGCGAGGCCGGTCAAAGGATCTTCCAGCGCTTTAGCCGCCAGCGTGCGGTTATCGCGCATCAGAGATGCCTGTAGCGTCTGCATCTCGGTCAGCAACGAGTTGAGGTCATTTGAAAACAGCTGAAACTCGCGCGTTGGACTCTCCGGAATACGTAAGGAAAAGTCACCTGAATGGATGACATAGTGAATCGAGCTGGTGATGTTGCGC
>NZ_DAMBSA010000215.1:0-7887 GCF_032054795.1 Pantoea sp. CTOTU49201 | reverse complement strand
CGCGATCACCAGTTACAGCCTGTACGGCAGCAGCATCATTTTGCTCTATCTCGCCTCAACGCTGTATCACGCCATTCCCCATCAAAAAGCCAAATACTGGCTAAAGAAATTTGACCACTGCGCCATCTATCTGTTGATTGCCGGCACTTATACGCCGTTCTTGTTGGTGGGGCTCAATTCGCCGCTGGCACAAGGTTTGATGGTGGTGATTTGGAGTCTGGCGCTAGCCGGCATCCTGTTCAAAATCGCCTTTGCTCATCGCTTTGAAGCGCTATCGCTGGTGACTTATCTCGGTATGGGTTGGCTGTCGCTGGTGGTGATTTATCAGCTGGCGATCAAACTGTCGCCGGGCGGGATTTGGCTGCTGGCTGCCGGTGGGATTGTTTATTCGCTGGGGGTGATTTTCTACGTCTCGCGCCGCATTCCTTACAGTCACGCCATATGGCATGGCTTTGTGCTTGGCGGCAGCGTGTTGCATTTCTGCGCGATTTATTTTTACGTCATGTAAGCTCGATCCAGGTCGCCATAAATGGCGACCCTGCGGGTTTGGTGCGCATTAAAGCGCACCAGATTATTCTGCCAATGAATACGGCAGCGGCTGAATGGTCAACTTGCCACTTTCATCGCCTTCCACGCGCAATACGCTATCCGGCTCCAAATCGTTGTTCATCACCACCTGCACCCAAACGCTGCCGTCATCCAGCTGCACACCGCTCAATACCGTGCCAGTACGACGCCATTTATCGCCCATTTGCAGCTCCATCGAACCGCCAACGTCCGGAACTTTGCTGGCTTTGCCCGCCAGCCAATAGAGTGCGCGTTTGTTGGCGCCGCGGAATTTGGCCCGCGCCACCATCTCCTGGCCGGTGTAACAGCCTTTTTTGAAGCTGATGGCATCCAGCGCCTGCAGGTTGGTGGCTTGTGGAATCAGCTGCGCGCTGGTGGCGCTTTCAATTACCGGAATGCCCGCTTCGATATCCAGCGCCAGCCATTGCAGGCTGTCGTTGAACTGCGCTTCTCCCGCCAGTTTTTCTTTCAGCGCATTTGCCTGTTCTGGCGTGGTCACCAGCAGGAAACGTTCGGCTGGCTGGGCAAACCACAGCAGCGTGCTGTCACCTTGTTGTACCACCGGCGTTTCAGCATCCGGCAGCGTGCTGAACACGCCCGCCAGCGCGGCGCGCGCCTGGAAACCAGCAACGCCCAGCAGCACCGATTCATCATCCGCAACGATGGTGACTTTGGCGAACACCGCATATTTCTTCAGTTCGGTAAGCTGCTGCTCACGCAGGTTGCGACGCACCACGTACGCGTAACCTTCAGTGCGATGGAACAGACGAATGTTGCTCCACATTTTGCCTTTGGCATCGCAGTGCGCGGCGGGACGATGTTGCGTCTCGCCCATCGCCGCGACGTCCAGCGTCAGCTGACCTTGCAGATAAGACGTGCTGTCATTGCCCTGCACCTTCACCAGCGCCCATTCGTCGAGCGAAATCAGGGTCAAAGGCAGGCGTGACGATGCAGCAGGCTGGCGAGGTGGAAGGGTAAAAATCGACATGTCTCTTTCCTGATTAATGAGGTAATAGGTTGCAATGGTAAAAGAGCAGTGCGGCTTTGCAACCTGTTTACTGAATATGGCGCACAAATCGCGTGATACCCATTGCAAATTGGGGGATGTAACGCCGAGGCATTGCACAGTGATAAGCACAGCGCCTGCAGCGAGAAAAAAAAGCAGGTACACTGAGCGCCACTGTTTTTAGTCATGGAACCCGAGACATGGAAATTAACGACAAAGCCCGCGTCCAATGGGCATGCCGTCGCGGCATGCTGGAGCTGGATATCGCTATCATGCCGTTTTTCAAATTCGAATATGATTCGCTGGACGACACCGATAAGCAGGTGTTTATCGCTCTGTTAAAGAGTGACGATCCCGATCTGTTCAACTGGTTGATGAATCACGGTGAACCGGTCGATCCCGAGTTCAAACGCATGGTGAAACTGATTCAGCAGCGCAACCGTGAACGCGGTCCGGTGGCAATGTAATCTGCGGGCGTCACGCAGTGCGCGCGCACTGAATGTGACGCTCTCGCTACTGTGCGCCGGTTTGCTGCTGGCGCTTGAGTGGCCTGACGCGTGGGCGTGGAGTAAAGCGCCGGTGTTAGTGCTGCTGCTGGCAGAATGCTGGCGCAACGAGCGCCGTTTGGTGCAGCGCGTAGGTCGTCTGGCGCTAGACATGAAGGGCAATTGGCTGTGGCGCGATGTGCGCTGGCGAGCAGAACGCAGGGCAGATTGGTTACCGTATGGCGTTTTGCTGGTGTTGCGTAATCAGCAGGGGAAACGCTGGCGGCTGTGGTTAATGCACGACAACCTGCCGCCCGGTGAATGGCGCACGTTACGCGCCTGCTGTTTTCTGCGCGAGGGGCAAACGCTGCCTTAAAGCAGCGCTGCAGTTTCCGTCAGAATTTGTTCACACCACTGTTCGACGCGCTCATCGCTCAGTTCGAACTGGTTAACATCATCAAGCGCCAGGCCGACAAACTGCGAGCCATCGGCGGTCAGCGGTTTTTTGCTGGTAAACTCATAGCCTTCCAGCGGCCAGTAACCCACAAACTGCACGCCCATCGGCTGCAACAGTTCGTGCAGCATGCCGAGCGCATCAAGGAACCATTCGGCGTATTCGCCCTGATCGCCCATGCCGTACAGCGCCACAATTTTCCCGCGCAAGTTCAGCGCCGGAATCTGCGGCCAAATCGCTTCCCAATCTTCCTGCAACTCACCGAAATCCCACGTCGGAATACCGAGGATCAGCAAATCGTACTGCTCCATCAGCGACGGATCGTCATCTTTCAAATTGTGCAGCGTGACTAATTCTTCACCGATAAAGTCGCGAATCTTCTCCGCCGTCATCTCGGTGTAACAGGTGCTCGAACCATAAAACAAACCGATATTCATGCAATTAATGCTCTGTCTGAAACTGACTCGGGGGCAATTGTACCAGAAGCAGGCTACTTTCAGGCATAATGAGCACGATTTCACACGGGCGGAGAGTACAGTGCAGGACAGCGATCTGATCGAACAGTTTCTGGATGCGCTTTGGATTGAGCGTAATCTGGCGCAGAACACGCTCGCCTCTTACCGGCAGGATCTGCAAACGCTCACCGGTTGGCTGCATCACCACGATCGCACGTTGCTAACGCTGGAAGCGCTTGATTTGCAGCAGTTTCTCGCCGAACGCGTCGAGGGCGGCTACAAAGCCACCAGCTCGGCGCGCACCCTGAGCGCCATTCGCCGCTTGTGCCAATATCTCTATCGGGAAAAAGTGCGCAGCGACGATCCCAGCGCGCTGCTCTCGGCACCGAAATTGCCGCAGCGTCTGCCGAAAGATCTCAGTGAAAACCAGGTCGAACGCTTGTTGCAGGCACCGAGCATTGATGTGCCGCTCGAACTGCGTGATAAGGCGATGCTGGAATTGCTGTACGCCACCGGTTTACGCGTGACGGAGCTGGTAGGTTTGACCATCAGTGACATCAGCCTGCGTCAGGGCGTTGTACGTGTGATCGGCAAAGGCAACAAAGAGCGCCTTGTGCCGTTAGGTGAAGAAGCGGTGTACTGGATTGAATACTATATGGAACATGGTCGGCCGTGGCTGCTCAACGGGCAAACGCTGGACGTGATGTTTCCCAGCCAGCGCGCGCAGCAGATGACGCGGCAGACCTTCTGGCATCGCATCAAACACTATGCGACCCTTGCCGGTATCGATAGTGAAAAGCTGTCGCCGCACGTGCTGCGCCACGCATTTGCCACACATTTACTGAACCATGGCGCCGATTTGCGCGTCGTACAGATGTTGCTGGGCCACAGCGACCTCTCGACCACCCAAATTTATACGCACGTCGCCACTGAGCGCCTGCGTCTGTTACATCAACAGCATCATCCGCGCGCTTGAGATGCGGTAACAAGGATTTAAGATGAAAAAGCAGCTAACGATGCTGGCTCTGCTGGTCAGTGCATTCACTGGATTGGCGCATGCCGATGACAACGCCATTCAGCAAACGCTGAAAAAACTGGGATTGCAGCAGGCTGAAATCCAGCCGTCACCGCTGCCGGGCATCAAAACGGTGCTGACCGAAAGCGGCGTGCTCTACGTCTCCGAAGACGGCAAACACATGATTCAGGGGCCGCTGTATGATGTCAGCGGCAGCCAACCGGTCAACGTCACTAACCAGCTGCTGGACAAAAAAGTCACGGCGCTGGCGCCAGACATGATTGTCTACAAAGCGCCGAAAGAGCAGCACGTCATCACCGTGTTCACCGACATCACCTGCGGCTACTGCCGCAAGCTGCATGAGCAGATGGCCGACTACAACGCGCTCGGCATCACCGTGCGCTATCTGGCCTTCCCGCGTGAAGGTCTGAATGGTCAGGTAGAAAAAGCCATGCGCGCCATCTGGTGCAGCGCCGATCGTAACAAAGCCTTCGATGCAGCGATGAAAGGCGATGCGCCGCAGATGGATGCGCCAGCGACCTGCAAAATCAATATCGAGCAGCAGTACAAACTCGGCATCCTGTTTGGCATTCAGGGCACGCCAGCCATTCTCACTGATAGCGGCATGATGATTCCTGGCTATCAGGGACCGCAAGAGCTGAAGCAGGTGCTTGACGGCCAGAAGCGTGGCGGTTAACGCACAGTGATTCATTCTGTTGAATTGCGTCGGCGCGAAGCCGAGACCGAAGCCAGCTTACCCGCTGATTTGCCCCCTTTGCTGCGCCGCTTGTATCTGCAACGCGGCGTGAAACAGGCGCTGGAACTGGAGCGCGGCGCTAAACATCTGCTGCCGTGGCAAACGCTCGGTGGCATCGAAGCCGCCGTGACGCTGCTGCATCAGATGCTGCTGGCAGGCAAACGCATCGTGGTGGTAGGCGATTTCGATGCCGATGGCGCCACCAGCACCGCGTTAACCGTGCTGGCGCTGCGCAGCCTCGGCGGCAACGTTGATTATCTGGTGCCGAACCGTTTCGAAGATGGCTACGGCTTGAGTCCGGAAGTGGTCGAGCAGGCTAAAGCGCGCGGTGCGGAGATGATTCTTACCGTCGACAACGGCATCTCATCACATGCCGGTGTGGATACCGCGCATCAGCACGGTATTCCGGTTCTGGTTACCGATCACCACTTGCCGGGCGAAACTTTGCCCGCCGCCGAAGCGATTGTGAACCCGAACCTCAACGACAGCGAATTCCCTTCACGTTCGCTGGCGGGTGTTGGTGTGGCCTTCTATCTGATGCTGGCGCTGCGTGCGCATCTGCGTCAGCAAAACTGGTTTAGCGATAACCGCGCCGAGCCAAATCTGGCGGAGTTGCTCGACTTGGTGGCGCTGGGCACGGTGGCCGATGTGGTGCCGCTGGATGCCAACAACCGCATTCTGGTGTGGCAAGGTTTGAGCCGTATCCGCGCCGGCAAATGCCGCGCCGGAATTCGCGCGCTGCTGGAGATTGCCAACCGCGATGCGCGTCAACTTGCTGCCAGCGATCTCGGTTTTGCCGTTGGGCCGCGTCTTAATGCCGCCGGTCGTCTGGACGATATGTCGGTTGGCGTGGCGTTGCTGCTCACCGAAGATATCTCCGAGGCGCGCATGCTGGCCAATGAACTTGATGCGCTGAATCAGACGCGCAAAGAGATTGAGCAGGGCATGAAGAGTGAAGCGCTGGCGCTGTGTGATGAGCTGGAGCGCCAGCACACCGATCTGCCGCTGGGTCTGGCGTTCTACCATCCTGAGTGGCATCAGGGCGTGGTCGGGATTCTGGCTTCAAGACTGAAAGAGCGCTTCCATCGTCCAGTAATAGCTTTCGCGCCTGCCGGAGACGGCACGTTGAAAGGTTCTGGCCGCTCGATTGCCGGTTTGCATCTGCGCGATGCACTGGAGCGTCTCGACACGCTGTTCCCTGGTTTGATGATCAAATTTGGTGGTCACGCCATGGCCGCCGGATTGTCACTGGAAACCGCGAAGTACGAGGAGTTCCGTGCGCGTTTTGCCGCGTTGATCGACGAGTGGCTGGATGGCGAAGCGCTGCAGGGCGTGATTTGGTCGGACGGCGAACTGCATGCGCAGGAGTTTACGCTGTACACCGCCGAAATGCTGCGAGAAGCCGGTCCGTGGGGCCAGGCGTTCCCGGAGCCGGTGTTCGATGGCAAGTTCAAGCTGCTGCAACAGCGGTTAGTGGGCGAGCGCCATTTGAAAGTGATGGTCGAGCCGCTCGGCGGCGGCCCGCTGTTAGACGGGATTGCCTTCAACGTGGATACCACGCTGTGGCCAGACAGCAGCGTGCGTCAGGTGCAGCTGGCCTACAAGCTGGATATCAACGAGTATCGTGGCAATCGTTCGGTGCAGCTGATTATCGATCATATCTGGCCGATGTAAGGTGCGTGAGGTCGCCATGAATGGCGACCCTACACCGTTGGGTGCGCAGCACTCAGAAACTCACATCCACACCGCCGCGCAGCACTTTCTCGTCACCATGATCGGCGAAGTGCTGGTCGGCGCGCAGGAACAGGCGCGCACGTGATGTCTGCGCCACATCCAACCGCACGCCTAACCACTGCGACCGGCGATCGAGCTGCATACCAGGAATCGTGAATCGGTTCTGGTTATCGCCAAATCCACCCCAGCGCGCGCTGACATCCATCGACGGATTGTTGAACGCGTACTGATATTCGCCATACAGACTCAGCATGCTCCACAATCCAGCCGACCAATCCTGCCGTGCGCTGATACTCAAACCGCTATATCCCACGCTGCGTCGATAGCTGTCGCCGTCACCGCTCAGACCGAACGCGCTGCCTTTATCCTCAAATGCTCCGGTATCCAGTCCGGTTTCACGCCAGCCGAGATACGGTTCGAGGCGATAATTATCCTCAATCGTCCAGCGATAGCCGCTCTGCAGCGCCGCCTGCCAGCTGTTGCTGCTGGTGGTCGATGATACCGGCGACGCTTCATCCAGCAATACCAAACGCTTCAACTCATCGCGACCATGTTGATAGCTAAGATCGCCCTGCAGATACCACTCTGGCGTCAAATCGTAGCGGCCATACAGCATCGCGCCTTGCAGGCGATTACGGCTGGTGCCGCCGGTTTGGTCGTAGGTGGAATCTATCTGATTCTGCGTCCAGGCCACGCCCACGCGCAGACCGGAAACGCCCAAATCGCTATCTACGCCCAGTGCGGTAAGCGTGTTGCGGTAATCGGTGCCGAGGTAGCCCGCCTGATCCAGCGAACCGCGCAGTTGACCGCTTTCGATCCAGAATCCGTAACGATTGTCGGCGCTGGCATCGGCGATGCGGTTGCTTAACAGGCGGCTTTGATAATCCAGCGCGTTAAACAGTACTGCGTTGCTGGAGGCGTGCGCCTGGCCGGAAAGGGAATTGATGGCGGCCTGCGCACTGCTGGCATCCGCCAACGTCTGGAAAGCTCCGGCCGCGCCCAGCGCCGACTGCTGCGCACTGCTCAGCGATCCCTGTTGCTGCCAGCTATCCGCCACGCTAAACGCCTGCTCCAGATTCGCGGCCGTTTGCTGGGTGCTGGCGCTGTTGATGCCCAGCGCTGCCGCTGCTGCCGCAGTGTTTTTACGCGTCAGCTGGCCGGTCACACTGTTGGCGTTGTAGCTGACCGAACCATCAAGGAACACGCCGGTATTGACCTGACTGAACTGGCCGCTGACACCCGCATCGCTGGTCAGCAGCGTTTCCTGCTGTTTCACCACATAGGTCGATGACGGTGGCGCGAGGTTTAGCATGCCGTCCAGCGTCGAATGGCCCGCTACGCGCAGCGGACTGTTCAGCGCGATATTCAGCACGCCGTTGCTGCGTTGCTGGTAATCGCCGTGCACCTGCAAGCC
>NZ_DAMBSA010000214.1:0-7889 GCF_032054795.1 Pantoea sp. CTOTU49201 | reverse complement strand
CCGGTCGCCTGCCCTTTTGCATCCTGGAAAATGGTCAGCGTCATTTTGCCGTTCTTCACGAATTGCTGACCATCCGGCGTGCCGTCGATACCGGCGACTAAAATCTTCTCATTCTTCGCCTGGCTGAGCGCCATGATGGCACCAATCGCCATCTCATCATTATTTGCCGCGATAGCGTCAATCGGACGTTGATTCAGCAGCCAGCTCGACACCACATCCACCGCTTCGTTGCGCTGCCATTTGGCGCTCTGCTTCTCTATCACCTTCATATCTTTGTATTTGGCGATCACCGCTTCCACCGCGCGGGTGCGTTCGCGCGCTTCTTCGTTCGACAGCGCGCCCATCAGAATCGCCACGTTACCTTTGTAATTCATCTTCTTCGCCAGCGCTTCCATCTGCATTTCGCCGCCCAACGCCGAGTCAGAACCGACATACGCCATGTCGGTGGGCAGCTTCACTTCAGGCTTACGATTGACGAAGATCAGCGGAATGCCGGCGTTTTTCGCTGCGGTAATCATCGGCAATACGCCTTGGGTATCCACAGGATTGAGGATGATGGCATCGACGCCCTGATTGACGAAATCATCCACTTGCTGCACTTGCAGCGCCACATCGCCTTTGGCATCGACAAACTGGCTGTTGAGCTGATTGGCTTTCAGTTCCTCCTGCATCTGGGTGCGCAGAATCGAAACGAAGTTGAGATCGAAGTTCGCCAGCGCGACGCCGACGGTGAAGGTTTTAGCGCTCGCGCTCAGGCTGAGCAGCAATGCGCAGAGGCACAGCATCACATTTCTGATGTTCATGGGTTAGTCCTGTAGGGTTGAGATATTATTATTTATTTCATCGAGTTAACGCCGGGCAACAGGCAAATACCCGGCGGTGGAACAGTTAAAGCGTGAAGTGACCGCGGAACTGCTGCAGCGCGGCACCACTTTCGCCGCTGGCCCAGCCTTCCAGCGCCACGGTGCCCTGATAGCCGACATCGTGGAGCGCGCGGGCGATAGCGCGATAGTTAATTTCGCCGGTGCCCGGCTGCTGACGACCCGGCACATCGGCCACCTGAATCTCCCCAATTGCCGAACCACAGCGGCGAATCAGTTCGATCAAATTGCCTTCGCCGATCTGCGCGTGATACAGGTCGAGGTTCATCTTCAGCGCTGGACTGTTTACCGCTTCCACCAGCGCCAGCGTGTCGGCGGCCAGCGCAAACGGTGTGCCGGGATGATCAACCGGCAAGTTAAGGTTCTCCAGCGTGAAGACGCGTCCGGCGCGCTCGCCCAGCTGCGCCACCTTGCGCAGCGTATCGGCGGCTTTCAGCCACATCGCGCCGGTTACCACTTCAACCGGTTTGACCGGCAACCCTTTGTCATCCAGTCCGGTGCCGTGCAGGTTTAATGCCGGACAGTTGAGCCGCTCGGCCACCGCCAGCGACGCTTCGGCACTTTGCAGCAACTGCTGGATCTCGTCATCGTCGGTCAGGTTGCCGCTGAGGTAGCCGGTCATCGAGGTGAAACGCGCGCCGGTTGCCGCCAACGCATCGATATCTTTGTTGGCCCAGCCCCAGATTTCGACGCCAAATCCCAGCTCATGAATGCGTTTCACACGCTCGACAAAAGGCAGATCGAGAAACACCATTTCGGCACAAACCGATAGCTGATAACCGGCCATTAGCGACCTCCCAGTTTGATCGGCTGCTGCTGCTGCACCGAGTCGATACAGGCCAGCGCGATCTCCAGCGCGTTACGCGCATCTTCACCGGTAGCGCGCGGCGTCTCGCCACTGCGAATGCAGCGGGCAAACTCTGCCATCTCCGCCACATAGGCTTCACGCAGCAGATCTGAATCCATGCGTGAGGTTTCAATCGCGATGCCATCCTGGTGATAGCGCACGCAGTTGTTAACGTTGATGTGGCCCGCCTGCAACATGCCTTTGCTGCCGAACACTTCGCCACGTACGTCGTAGCCGTATACCGCCTGGAAGTTGGCTTCAGCGGTGGCAATCGCGCCGTTATCAAAGCGAATGGTGACCACCGAAGTGTCGAGCAAGCCTTTGTCTTTGAAATCCGGACGCACCAGCGCATCGGCCAGCGCATAGACTTCTACCGGCTTCGCGCCGGGATTGAAATGCAGCAGCGTGTCGAAATCGTGGATCAGCGTTTCAAGGAAGATCGTCCACTGCGGGATGCGCGAAGGATCGTGCAGACCGGGATCGCGCGTCAGCGATCGGCTCAGCTGCGTGGTGCCATTTTCACCCGCTTTCACCGCCGCGATCGCTGCCGCAAAGCCTGAATCAAAGCGGCGGTTAAAACCGACCTGCAACACCACGCCAGCCGCTTTCGCGGCAGCAATCGCGCGATCCGCCTCATCCAGCGTCACCGCCATCGGCTTTTCGCAGAACACATGCTTGCCGGCATTCGCGGCTGCGATCACCCATTCGGCGTGCGTACGCGCCGGCGCGGCAATTGCCACCGCCTCAATCTCAGGATCCTGTAGCAGCGCATGCAGATCGCTGTAGGCCTTGGCGACGCCCAGCTTGTTGGTCAGCGCTTCGGCGGCGCCCGGTTGCGGATCGGCCACCGCCGCCAGGATCGCTCCCGGCACGCGCCAGGCCAGGTTTTCCGCGTGGAAACTGCCCATGCGTCCGGCGCCAATCAGGCCGACGCGTACTGGCTTAAGATGAAATGTCATGACCTATTCCTTTTTGTTTTGGATGTGCTCATTCGAGCGCAGGGATGTGCAATCTGTAGTGCAAAGGCGATGCCAACTGCAATCCGCCGCTTTATGTGAGGCATAACACAGATATAGCTCACAATCTGGCAACAAAATTTACATGTCAACTTCACATGTCAATAAAATGGACATTCCATCTTGGTCAGGAGTGTCACATGCGTGCCAGTGAACGTTTGCCGTTTAAAGATGAAAGCGATCCGATCTTCAGCTTGCCGGACAGCGCTGAGGTGGGCGAATGGGATACGTTGTTGTGGCAGGGCTGGCACAGCTTCGAACGCGGCGAACAGCCCGGCTGGATGCGGCACAGCATTTTGCAGTCGTGGCAGCGATCGCAGCAGCGCGCGATCGATCCCGCCACCTTTGCCTATGTCTCTCCGCCCGCTGCAGAACTGGCAGCGATCCTTGAGCACAACGCCGAGTTGATCCTCGCAGCACGCAGCATCATGGAGAACCTGCTGGCGTATAACCCGGATGGCCACATCAACCTGACCGATGCGCAAGGCGTGACGCTGCATTTCTGCGGCGCGGATCTGACGCCGGTCGGCAGCATCCTGCGCGAAGAGGTGCTCGGCACCAACTGCACCGCACGCTGCCTGATTGAGCAGCGGCTGGTGTATGTGCTGAGCGGCGAAAACTGGAAGCTCGATCTGCGCAAACGCCATCGCCAATGCGCCGCCGCACCGGTGCGCGATGCCAGCGGCCAGCTGCTTGGCGTACTCACGTTGACCGCCACGCCCGACAACTTCAATGCGCACACGCTCGGCACGGTGCAGGCGGCAGCGGAAGCGGTCGGTCAGCAATTGATGCTGCGCCGCTTACTGGCCGAGCAGCAGTCGATCCTCGAAACCCTGAATGAAGGCGTGATCGTCTGCGATCGCCACGGCCGCATCAAAACGCTGAATCGCTATGCCCGCCAGATCTTCAGCGGTCTCGATCCCAACGCCGGGCCGATCGACGTGCTGCTGCAACCACAAGGCGGATCGCTGCTCACCATGCCGTTCTGCAATGACCGCGAGCTGCAGTTTATGCCGGATGGCGTCAATCCCCTTTCCTGCCTGATTTCGCTAATGCCCGCGCCCGACGGCGGCCGCGTGCTGTCGCTGCGCGAAAACCAGCGTATCCGCGCCATTACGCGCCGTGTGATGGGCGTGGGCGCCAGCTACACCTTTGAGATGATTCGCGGGCACGCACCGCGCGTGCTGCAAGCGATTCAGAAAGCGCGCGCCAGCAGCCGCTCTGACAGCACCGTGCTATTAACCGGCGAAAGCGGCACCGGTAAAGAGCTGTTCGCGCAGGCGATTCACAACGCCAGCCCGCGCCAGCAGGAAGCCTTTATCGCGCTCAACTGTGGCGCGCTGCCGCGTGATTTGGTGCAGAGCGAACTGTTTGGTTATGTCGATGGCGCTTTTACCGGATCGCGGCGCGGCGGCTCGGCGGGCAAATTTGAGCTGGCGGATGGCGGCACCTTGTTCCTCGATGAGATTGGCGAGATGCCACTCGAGGCGCAAACCAGCCTGCTGCGCGTGCTGCAGGAAGGCGAAGTGGTGAGAATCGGCGCGGCGCATCCCATCAAGGTTAACGTGCGTATCATCGCCGCCACCCACTGCAATCTGCTGGATGCGGTGGAGAAAGGCGCGTTCCGCCGCGATCTCTACTATCGCCTGAATGTGATTTCGCTGGAGATCCCGCCGCTGCGCGAGCGTCAGGAGGATATTCCCGGCCTGGTGAATACCTTTATTCAGGCGCTCTGCACCCGGCTGAAGCGTATCGCACCGCAGCTCTCCGCCGAGGCGATGAGCTGTTTACAGGCGTGGCACTGGCCCGGCAACGTGCGCGAGCTGGAGAATCTGGTCGAGCGCATGGTGAATTTGTGTGAAGGGCTGGAGATTGATCGCCACGATCTGCCGGAAGAGATGGTGCAGCGTAACGCGCCTGTCACCAGCGAATTGAGCTCGCTGCAGGAGAATGAGCGCCAGCATGTGATGCAGGTGGTGCGCGAGCAGAAAGGCAACCTGCGCCAGTCCGCGCAGCTGCTGGGAATTTCACGCACTGCGCTTTATAACAAGCTGAATCAGTGGCAGGTGGATGTGGCGGAATTGCGACGCTGATTATGTAGGGTCGCCATTCATGGCGACCTGGTTTTCAACCGCACAACTTACAACGACGCCCCACCACAGATCACCAACTCCTGCCCGGTGATCGCATCAGCGGCGGGCGACAGCACAAATCCCGCCAGCGCCGCCACTTCCTCTGGCCTGATATAGCGCCCCATCGGCGGCAGCGTTGGCGGTGAACTGGCGCGGCCAGGTTGCAACAACATTGGCGTCTCCGTTGCACCCGGCGCAATCACATTCACCGTAATGCCTTTGGGTGCCAGTTCCGCCGCCCAGCTGCGCGCCATGCCCACCATTGCCGCTTTGGTACTCACGTACTGGCTGCGATTCGCCGCGCCGCGTGACGTGCGGCTGCCAATCAAAAGGATACGACCGCCCTGCGCCATCTGCGGCTGCAAGGCATTCGCCATGATCTGCGCCACCTGCACGTGCAAGTACCACAAACGCGCGCTCTGCTCCTCATCCAGCTCACCGAGCGGCGCAGCTGCCATCATGCCTGCGGCGTGTACCAGCGCATCCACCTTCGGCAGCGCCAGTAGCGCCTGCTTCAGCAGATTGGCATCCAACAGATCCACGCTGACCGAGGTGAACGCCGGATGATCTTTCTGCACCGGCGTGCGGCTAAAACCGGTCACCTGCCAACCTTGCTGCAACAGGTGATCGGCGATGGCCGCGCCAATGCCAGAGCTGACACCCGTCACCAGCGCGTGTCGCTGTCTGCTCATCCTTTCACCCAGCTTTCATCGACGCGCACGTATTTAATCGCCTGACGAAAATAGGTGTAAGCCACATGCAGCGCGCCATCATCACTCTGTTTGATGCTTGGATAGGAGAACTCGCGGTTGAGCTTTTGCTGCGAATTATTGGTCATGCAGTAGCCGTCGCCCTCATCGAGATTACGCTGCCACGGCCAGCTTTTGCCGCCATCGGCGGAAATCGCCAGTGTCATTGGCGCGCGCGGTGCGCCCCAAAATGCAGTGCGTCCGCTGTGCACCACCAGCTCGGCCGCCACCGCCACATCGCCGTCATCCTCTTCATCTTCAATTTCGTCATACAGCGACAAACGGCGCTCGCTGGCATCTTTGGCGCTAATGGCATTAAACACCAGCGCCAGATGGCCGTTGCGCAATGTCGTTACCTGAATCGACGAGTTGTTATTGGGCAATTCAGTCGCCAGCGGCGCACTCCAGCTTTCACCGCCGTCGGTCGAACGGCTTTGATAGATGAAATCGGCCCAGCGACTGCGATACAGCGCCAGCAAGCTGCCATCCTGCAGCAGCGTAATGTTCATATGCACGCAGCCCAGGCTTTCTGGCACCGCCACATCGCGCCAGCTTTGGCCTTTATCGCTGGAGATTTTCACCGCGCTAATATCGTCGTTACCCACCCATTTCACGCCGGGCTGCGTTCGACAATAAAACACCGGCAGCAGCCAGTTACCGTTTGGCAGCACCACAATCGGCTGGCGAATAAAGGTGCCGGGCTGATCGAGCAAAGTGTCGATGGCGCCCCAGCTGTGACCGAAATCACGTGACTGGCGATAGCGCACAATCGCGGTGTCCTGATTGCCGGATTTCTGCGCCGTCCACAGCAGCCAAAGAACCTGTTCGGGATCGAGGAACAGCACCGGATTCTGTTCGGATCGCGTGGGATCGTCAGACAACTTTTGTGCCTCGCTCCACTGCGTGCTGCCGTTTTCCAGCCGCGAGCACCACACCGAAATATCGGCGATCCCTTCCTGCGTGCCACCAAACCACACGCACAGCAGGTCGCCATTGGGCAGCGGCAGCAGATTCGCCGCGTGGTTCTGCGGGCAGACCGAAGGCAGCATCGCCGTAAGCTGTTGCGCATCCTGCACGTGCGGAGAGAGGTTACCGCTGCGTTCAACGGTAAGGGTTAAATCACTCATTTCAGGCTCCACTGTTTTGCATTGAAGATTTCGGGGCTTTTTTCTCATGGGTTTGGCTTGACGGGATCAGGCGGTCAATCACCATGATCACCGCAGGCGTGACCAGCGCCACATACATGTTGTTGATACCAAAAGGATCGCCGAGCAGATACCACACCGAGGTCATGACGCAGGCACCAATCAGGCCGGCATTAGCGCCGCGCGTGCTTTTAAAGAACGGCAGATAGAAGGCGATGATTGCCACCACTGAAATCGACAGACGAATGGCGCGGGTAAAGAATGAGAGCTTCAACACTTCTGGCACGAACAGCACGAAAATCAGCGGCAGGAAACCGATCAGCAACGACAGCCAGCGCGTCATGCGGAACTCGCGCTCCGGCGTCGGATTGCGATAGGGCACGTAGAAATCTTTCACCACCAGCGAGGCAATCGCCAGCGCTACGGTGCTGACGCTGACAAAGATCGACGCCACTAATGAGGTGGTGACAATCCCCGCCAGCCACGGGCTCATGTCCTGCAGGAACACCGGCAACGCATAAAGACTTTTGATATCGGGATGCAGGTATTTCGCCGCCACGCCAATCAGCGCGATGGCAATGGCAATCGGCATGCAGAAGAAGAACGCCACCCAGGTCGCACGTTTGGCGGAATCGGCACTTTTGGTCGAAGCAATCGCCTGAATCACAAACTGCGTACAGAAGATCGAGCCGATGGTGCCAATCATCCAGGCGAAGATGGTGCTGCCGCCGACGTTGCCATCCCACGTCCAGTAGAAATGCGGCATCTCTTTGATCATCGGGCTGACACCGCCGGTCATGTGCAGCGCCACGCCGAGAATGATCAGAATACCGATATATTTCAGTCCGCTATGCAGCAGCGTGACCCAGGCGATGCCTTTCATGCCGCCGAACATAAAGTAGAACGTACTGACGATCGCGGTGATCACCGCTGCTGTGGTGAGATCGAGGTTGAGCACCGTGGAGATCGCCGCCGCTCCGCTCACGTAGTTACCGACGTTAACCAGCAGCAGCGCATAGATCATGATCAGCGAGATGATGTTTTTGGTGGAGTTGCCATAACGTTCAGCGATCGCCGCCGAGATAGTGATTTTGCCGGTGTTGTAGATGCGTTTGACCA
>NZ_DAMBSA010000213.1:0-7891 GCF_032054795.1 Pantoea sp. CTOTU49201 | reverse complement strand
AGCGTCTTTCGGTCACCATAAATGGCGACCCTACAAAGGATTGGCGCGTTTTTCGCGCAAAAAAAAACCTGAGACGCGCCCTCTTCAACTGAAAAAGGGCGCGTCTCAGGTTTTGCCTGCCGAACAGTAACAATCCTTAACGGGCGCTATCATGCTTACAGCACGGAAAAAGTGGCAAGCAGTTTTAACGAACGACGTAGAGAAATGTGAAGCTGGTCACCAATTATCGTCATTCTCGCTGACCAACAAAGCCGTCCATAATAAGGCCGCACTTTTCATGCAGCCTTATCGCGCAATGTGTGAAAAAAACGGACGTAATATCATAAAGACTATTTAAACAGATCATTCCGGTATTTAAATAGCTCCAAATCGCTACTAATACCTAATTTCCTCATCGCTGATTGCTTATGACCGCTAACCGTTTTACGACTGCGTTTTAACTTCACAGCAATATCAACTATTTCCATCCCCTCTAAATAACAATTCAACACCTCAGCCTCGCGCGGGGTTAATAATCTGGTTGAAATGAGTTGCTGACCATATTGCCGTGCGGATCCGTTGATTAAATCCTTGTCGAATTTACGCAGGGGAACCTGGCTCAACTCTTCAGCAATGCGAGGCGGGATATAACGCTGTCCGTTTGCAATGGTGCGAATCGCTGATAAATAGGTTGCAGACTCTTCTCGTTTAGCAATATAGCCTCTCACACCCAACATATAAGCGGTACGAATGACAGCGAGGCTATCTACAGATGTAGAAAGTAAAATCTTTAAATGCGGATAGTGCGCCATTAAATGTTTAATCAGTGATAAGCCATCCATCTCATCATCTTGCAGAATATAATCCAGTACCAGCACATCACATTCAGCGATACGCAACCAGCTTAATAATTCCCGGCTATGGCCAAATTTTCCGATCACGATTAAATCATCCTGATCAGCGCACAACACATCAAATGAGCGACAAATAATAGGATGATCGTCAAGCAGAGCCAGACGAATTTGGGACGTTAAAGGGTTCATTGAGACCTCATGTCGTCATGCTGTCCGGAGTGGACAGCATGTGTTCCTCTGTTAGGGTTTTTGCGGCGTATTCTTCAGCCAGTTCATCAATTGTCCGGCGCTGGCATAACCACGAAAAATCGCGCTATAACCATCAAAGCGATTAGTCACCTCGCCAACACGGTTGTTGTAGTAATCCGACTCGGCGCTTAACACATCCAGCAACGTACGTTTACCAAGGTGATACCACTGATCGAAGAAATCGAGGCGGATACGGTCCGATTCACGCGTCAGATTGCGGTAGAGATCCGCGCGCTGCAGCATTGACCGCGCATCCTGATCGGCGGCACGCACCCGTTGTTGCAGGTCATCACGCTGGTTTTCTGACTCTTCCCGCATTGCACTGGCGCGCTGTACAGCAGCCTGTTCTGCCGCGTTAGCTGAACCACCACGGAAAAGCCCCCAACTGACATTGATACCGGTTTGCCAGGCTTGCTCACGACCGTAATAGTCTTTGCCGGTATCTTTACTCACTACCCAATTGATTTTTGGTAATGACGACGATTTCAGCGCGTCGGCTTCAGCAAAGGCAGCCTGTGACTGTGCCTGTGCTTTAAGTAACGTTGGATGCTTGTCGACTGAAGCCAATAAGGCATCAAGCTGTGAAGGCTGCAATTGCCACTGCATCGCGGGTGGTAAAGGAACCTGGGTTTCACCTAACAAGCGATACAACTGAATCTCGGTGTCACGTGCTTTTGAAACGGCATTATCCAGCGCTGACTGCGCTTGCAAGAAGCGGCCTTTCGCCTGAGTGAGTTCGCTGCGGCGGCCCTGATCAGCTTCAACAATGCCGGTCAACATGGTGACCAGCTCTTGCATACGCGCTACGTATTGCTTACTCATTTCGATGATCAAACGCTGTTTACTCAACTCCACCAGTCCGCTGCTCACCTGCCATGCCAAATCTTCGATCTGCGCGGTGTTCTGGAAATCTGCGGCCTGAACCGAGAACTCCTTGCTTTTAATGGTGTTGCTGGTCTGGCCGAAATCGATCAGATTCGTCGCCACGTTAACACCCAGAGCCGGCATATTGCTGTCATTGGCATTGCGGTTACCTTTACCAAACTCATAACGACGTGAGTTCGACGTTACGTCAACCTGTGGCCAGCGTTGACCTTTCGCGTTGCTCACGTCTTCTTTCGCAGCATCGATTTGCAGTTGCGTATTGCGAACCTGTGGACTGCGCTGTAGCGCGCTCATCACCGCACTGTAGAAAATGTTTCGCAGTTCCATTTCACCAGGGCTGACGCGCGCTACCGTCTGCGGTGCACGTGCTACGGAAAGACGCGGCTCAGGGGTTAAAGCAGGTTCATCTGGCTGCGTTAGCGTGGCGGCAACCGATGCCGACGTTGCCGGTTTGAAGATTGGCAGTTCAGCGCTACTAAGGCTGCTTCGCTCCGCTTCTGTGCGATTTGTTGCTGTTACCAGTGGTGTTGCAGGCACCTGTGTCACAATAATCGGCGCTTTAGACACAGCAGGTGTATTAACCACCGGCGCTTTCGCTACAGGCGCAAGCGCGGTGTTAGTTAATGGCGCAGCAGCAGCCTGAACCGGTGCTGATTGCGTGCGTGCTGCCAGCATTTTCGCCATCTTATCTGCCGAAATGGTTTTTCCTGGTTGAGCCGCGCTTAATGCTGGCTTCGGTTTCGACACTTCAACAAACATCAGTAGCTCTTCTTCTTCACTCGTTGCCGTCTGTGCGGCGCCGCTTTGCAGCGCGAGGAACGAACCTATTAGCAGCGACAGCAAGCGTTGTGAACATTTAATTTGTTTCATCACTCAGATCTCAATTAACGTTCGCGGAAAGCTTCACGTGCTTTCATTACCGGCTTCAGCAGGTAATCCAGGATAGTTTTCTCGCCAGTACGGATTTCAACAGAAGCCACCATGCCGGGAATAATCGGCAATGCTTTGCCACCGGCATTCAGGGTGCTGGTCTCTGTCAGAACCATGACGCGGTAATAGGTGTCATCCGGGCGTCCCGCAGCCGCTTTGGCATCATCTTTCAACGTATCGGGACTGATAAATTCCACGTGGCCTTTCAGCCCGCCATAGATCGCGTAGTCATAAGCGGTGACCTTTACCGTTGCAGGTAAGCCAGGATGAAGAAACGCCACATCTGAAGGACGAATCTTCGCTTCCACTAACAGTTGGTCTTCTAGCGGAACGATTTCCAGAATGTGTTCGCCAGGCTGAATGACGCCGCCAATGGTGTTAAAGCGAATGTTTTTCACCGTGCCTCTCACCGGTGCGGTAATGGTGGTACGTTCCATTACGTCAGCGCGGCCAATCAGGTTTTCACTGGTCTGCGAAAGTTCCAGCTCCAGCTTGTTCAACTCGGAGTTGGCATCGGCCTGATAACGGTTACGACGCTCAACAATCTGCGCCTGAATTTCGTTGGCCTGGCGGCGCATACGCAGCAGTTCTACTTCAGAGAGCAAGCCGCGCGCCGCTAAGGGCTCAGCCAGGCGAATTTCACGCATCGACAGTTCATAGCTGCGCTGTAATGCGTTAACCGAGTCATCAAGTGCACGCTTACGCGCCTGATAGGCTTTGGTTTCCTGATCGATAACACTTTGATCTTTACGCACCTGTTCATCGTCGAAACTCAATGGCTGGCCATATGCTTCAGCACGCAGACGCGCAATCGTGGCCTTTAATCCCACCACTTTATTCAGTGCTTCACGGTAGCTGGCTTGAGCCCGCGTTGGGTCGATCTTCAGCAGCACCTGGCCGCGTTCAACCTCTTCACCTTCACGCACATTCATTTCCGCCAGGATGCCGCCCTCCAGACTCTGAATAATCTGTTCACGGCTCTTGGAGATGATCTTCGCTTCACCTTTGGTGATTTCTTCGACGCGCGCAAAATGCGCCCAGGTGATACCACCCACCAGCACCGCCAGCACCACCCATAGCACCAGTCGTGAACCGGGTGTGCGTTGGGTAAGCAGTGAAGACTGAATGTCATTCATGAAGTCGGCATCTGCCGCCGACAGTTTGGGTTTACGTTTGAATAAGCTGAACATCAGGCAGAGACCTCAACATCTTTGTCCGACCCCTTCGCTGGCGCACTGCGCGTAACGATTGGGGATGCAGGTTTGTTAGCCGGTGCGGCGGACTGATTCGCAGCCGGTTGCGGCACTGTATTGGCAGCCGGTTGTTGTGCTGCCGCACTCACTTTGCCGCTATTGGCTGGCGGAACGGGTTGTCCGCTCAGGCGGGCGAGCACCACATCTTTCGGCCCATCGATGGCAACTTTGCCGGCATCAATCACGATGATGCGGTCCACCAGCGCCAGCAGTGACGGACGGTGAGTGACGACTACCAGCGTCTGGCCTTGGGTTGCGGCATGCAGATGCTTCAGGAATTGCTGTTCGGTTTGGCTGTCCATGGCGCTGGTTGGTTCATCCAGCAGCAGCACTTCCGGGCGGCTGAGCAGCGTACGAGCCAGAGCCACCAGCTGACGCTGACCACCCGACAAACTGCCGCCGTTCTCGCCTACCGCCAGGTTGATACCCAGCGGATGGCGTGCGGCAATCTGATCGAGACCGGTCAGGCGCAGTACACGCAGAAACTCATTCGGTGCCGCGTCGGGCATACCGAGCATGACGTTTTCACGCAGCGTGCCGTAAAACAGGCGTGATTCCTGGCTCACAAAACCGATATGACGGCGCCAGTCAGCGGGGTCGATCTGGTTAACGTCGAGGCCATCCGTAAACAGCTGGCCGCCGGTTGGCTGATAAAGACGTGCCATCAAGCGCAGCAGCGTTGATTTACCGCTCCCAATCGAACCCAGGATGGCGATACGCTCACCGGCTTTAATGTCGATATTGATGTTTTTGAGAATTTCCGGGTTAGGCTGCATCGGCGGTGCCGGATAAGAGAACCCCACGCCTTTCAGGCTCAGATCGCCTTTCAGTTCCGGGTTAGCGATATAATCCTGCTCGCTATCACGGTCGGTTGGCATCTCCATCAGCCTGTTAAGCGAACCCAGCGCCGCTTTTGACGACTGGTAACGCGTAGCCAAACCGATGACCTGACCTAATGGGCCAGTCGCACGTCCTGCCAGCATCACCGTACCGATCAAGCCACCCATGGTCAGGTTGCCGGCATCAATCATATAAACGCCGATCAGAATCAGCATTACGGTCTGGAACTGCTGCAGGAAGGTCACCGAAGTAGTTGCCAGGGTTGAATAACGTTTTGATTTCGAACCACTGTTGGCCTGTAAGGCACTGAATTTCTGCCAGCGACGCTGCATATGGACGCCGCCGCCAGTGGCTTTCAAAGTTTCCATCCCTTCAATGGATTCGATCAGTACGCCTTGCTTGAGTGCGGCGTCTTTCAGGTTCTCTTTCATGATCTTCGCCAGCGGCCACTGAATAATGACGCTGATGATGATGATCAGTGGCAGCATCAGCAGCGGCACGAAGCCGAGTGGACCGCTAATGGCAAAGATCACGCCCACAAACAACAGCACAAACGGCAGATCAGCCAGTGCGGCTAAGGTCGCTGAAGAGACAAAATCACGCAGAGACTCAAACTCGCGCAGCTGATTGGCAAAGGTGCCTGACGAAGCCGGTTTGTGCTCCATACGGACCTCAATGGCCTGGCGGAACAGGATGCTACCGACAATCAAGTCAGCTTTTTTGCCCGCGGTATCCAGCAGATGCGCACGAATAAAGCGCGTCAACGCTTCGAACAGCATCGCTACCGTTACGCCAATCGCCAGAGACCACAAGGTGACAAACGCCTGGTTCGGAATGACGCGATCGTAGACGTTCATGGTGAAGAAGATGCTTGCCAGCGCCAGTACGTTAATGAGTACGGATGCCACTGCCGCGCTACGGTAGTAACGGCGATAGCGCCACAAGGTACTAAACAGCCAGTGCTTCTGATTCTCCGGTAAACCCTCTTCAACACGGCGATCCACTTTGGCGGCAGGCTTTGAGAAAATGGCAAAACCGCTGTACCACTCGGCAATCTCGGCGTGCTCAATTTCAACGGGTTTACTACCGACTTCTGGCATGACCACTTGATAGAACCAGGTCATCTTGTCTTCAGCATTCTTTTTGCGTACCCGATCAAGCAGGATGCAACCACCTGACTCTTTACGTACCAGAATGACTGGCATGACCTGCTGAGGGACATCCCACAGGCTGCGCTCGACCAGACCCGGTGTCATACCGGCACTCTCCAGCGCACTCAGCGCTTGGGAAGGCGTAAGGAAAACATCTTTTGGCAGGCCTGCTGTCAACGCGTCAAAGCTGCGGCCAAGGCCGTAGTGGCGGCAGAGCCAGTCCACGCTCTGCAGCAGCGTGTCATCAATACGCGTCTGCACACGCGCCAGCGAATGCAATTCCTGCTCGTGCTGTTGGTTATCAGATTCTGTTGCGTTCATTAACCGCATCTCATTGTTCGTTAATTCAGGCCCGCTGGGCGGGGAGTAAGAAAATTCTCGCTTTTAGCCGTCAGTGGCGATACAAGCCGGGTCTTGCTTCGTCAATGCCGACGTGAAAAATCGCACTTAAAAAGCTGATTTAGATTGTTATTTTCTTATTTCGCGAGAATCTGCACATCCTGATCCGCGTTAGGACAATTCGCCGAACAAGCTGAAATCTGCATGTCGATCAATTCATCCGGCACCGCAGCCATCGTCAGCGCGTTACGCAATGCTTTGGCTTTATCGCGCAGCACAATTCGTGGCTCATCACGGGTCACGAGGCGAATGACAACGCTGTGCAAAATGGGATGCTGCTGACGGAGCGTGACGACGGTTTCATTCAGTGAATTGAGGCCTTCATCGGTGAGCAAGGTGCGGCCAAGATCCTGTTTAAACAGCTCACGACTGCTGAACAGATACTGACTTTCACTTTGTGCCGCAGCACGATCGAAAACGCAGGAAACGAGGGTGGTTGCACGTGAGTGCGCATGTACCTGGCGGCGGTTGAGTTTGATCTCCCGTTCACCCTGCTGGCGATTAACCGCTGTTGGGGCATCCGTTATTTGCTGCTGTTCATCAACCCGCAAAAAGTAGGTGCGCGCGCCGTGCAGTTCGGCCTGATATAAGCCCTCAGTTTTACCGCGATACTGCGCATCATTAACGAAGGCACCGAGCGTATGCGGGCCTGCGCGCAGACAAAAACTGGTGAATCCGCCCGGTAACAAACTGGTGTGATAGCGACCGTCAACGTAAACATGCGCCGGACCGGCTGTCATAACGCCGCTGTTAGCGCGGTAATACACCACCTGCGTCAGTTCTTTGACTACCGGTGGCAGCGGCTTGTATTTTTCACCAAAGGCGTTGGGCGTTTGTAGCGTGGCCGAACCCGATACGGTGGTTAGCAGGCTAACCATAAGCACAACCGATTTAACCCAAGACATATTCAACACAATTGACCTCTTCAGAATGTCCCGCGTGCACTGGCATGCGGGGGAAATTAACTAGCGGATGTTGTGATACGCCAACGGCTGCGATAAGTAACGGCACTCCGTTACTGCACTGGCTCGCGATAACACATGCTCCTGCAGATGTAGGTCAGCCAGCTCGCGCTCCGCCTCAATGCGACGCACAGGCTGAGGTTTGCCATCACCCTGCGCGTTCACGCGGACAAAATAGGTTTTGCCTGGCTTGAGCGTGGTTTGAAAACGGTGGTGGGTGGCCGCTTGCGCGCCCTGAGAGTCCATCCAGCCGCCCAGCGTATAGCTGCCCGGTTGAACGCAAATGCGGGTATACATGCCTGGCAGCAAGGCGGCTTGCAGCTTGCCATCAACGGTCACTAACGCCGCTTGCTGACTGGTTGATGCCTGGGTGCGGTCATAGACAACCT
>NZ_DAMBSA010000212.1:0-7898 GCF_032054795.1 Pantoea sp. CTOTU49201 | reverse complement strand
CCTTACAAAAACGCTTTAACCTCAACCTGCCAACAAACGATTAATCAACGGTCCCAGCACCTTCAACGAATCCGCCGAAAGAATATCGGCGTGTTCGCAATCCAGCGGGAAGATGGTTAATTCATCAACGAACGGTGCCCAACTGGCGCGCACATCCATATCCGGCGGCAGCGTTTTCTCGGCCATAAACAGCGTGGCGTTGCCGGCATAACGCGGCGTGCGCGCTTCGGCGAGGCGCGCCACGGCGTCTTTGTAGTTGGCGACGATGGTGCTAAACATCGCCGCCTTCTCCTCACGCAGCAGCGGATCGCGCTCATCCTCGGTCGCAGCCATAAACTCGGCCTGCTCGCGCGCCACTTCCTGTTCCGCCTCGTCGGCGTCCGGCGTGCGCCAGTCCTGACCTTCTGCCGGATAGGTATCCAGCAGACCAAGGAATGCCACCGTTTCCCCCTGCGCCTGCAAACGTGCCGCGATGCCTTGCGCCAGCGTGCCGCCGAGTGAATAACCGAGCAGGAAATAAGGGCCGCTCGGCTGCTGCTGGCGAATCGCCTGCAGATGGTGATCGCACATCGCTTCCACGCTGTGACACGCGGCAATCACGCCATGTGGACGCGGCGATTGCAGGCCGACAATCGGGAAGTCGCCGTCGAGATAGTGCAGCAGGGCGCTGTACTGCCAGGCGAAGCCGGATGCCGGATGGATGCAGAACAGCGTCGGGCCGTGACCAGCGCGCAGCGGCAGCAGTTCGCCGTTGCCACCGCTTTCACTGTTGGCATCGCCGTCGAGCAGCGCCGCCAGTTTCTCCACGCTGCGCGCGGCGATGATCTGCCCGACACTGAGCGGCGGCACCTCACGACGGCGCAGTTCCGCCGCCAGACGCATCGCCAGCAGCGAATGACCACCGAGTGCGAAGAAATCGTCATCGGCAAATACGCTGTCGCAACCGAGCAGCTGCTGGAACAGATCCGCCAGCAGACGTTCGTTGGCGCTGTGCGGCAGGCGACCGCTGCGCGCGCTGAGCTGCGGCATCGGCAGCGCTTTACGATCCAGCTTGCCGTTGGCGCTGAGCGGCAGATGGTCGAGCATCAGATAGCTGACCGGCTGCATATGCGCCGGCAGACGTTCGCCCAGCTGCTGCTTTACCGCATCGATATCCAGCGCCACGCCCGCTTCGGCCACCAGCCAGCCGAGCAGCTGACGGTTATCGACGCCCGGCGTTGAGTGCTGCGTCAGCGCACGCGCCGCGACCACCGCCTGCGCCACGCCCGGCAGCGCCACTAACGCCTGTTCGATTTCACCTGGCTCGATACGCTGTCCGCGCATCTTTAGCTGGTCGTCGCTGCGACCGAGATACTCCACCGCACCGTCGGCGCGCCAGCTGGCGATATCGCCGGTGCGATACATGCGCTCGCCTTCGGCAAACGGCGCGGCGACAAAGCGCTGTGCCGTCAGGTCGGCGCGATGCAAATAACCATCGGCCAACTGCACGCCGCTGAGATAGAGATCGCCCGGCACGCCAACTGGCACCGGACGCAGCAGGCTATCGAGAATATGCAGCTGCGTGTTCCACACCGGACGACCAATCGGCACGCCCGGCCCGTTGAGGCCATCCAGCGCGCTGCCGCTGGCCGGTTGCCAGGTGACATCGACGGCGGCTTCGGTTGGGCCATACAGATTGTGCAGCGGCGCGGCGATCACCTCCTGATAGCTGCGCGCCAAATCGCACGCCAGCGCTTCACCGCTGCAGAACACGCGGCGCAGCGTTGGGCAAGCTTGATCGGTTTGCGCGGCGAGATGACCGACAAAGGCCGCCAACATCGATGGCACGAAGTGCAGGGTAGTCACGCGATAATCGTCAATCAGCTGCCACAGCGCCTGCGGATCGCGGTGCGCTTCCGGCGGTGCCATCATCAGCTGCGCACCGGTCATCAGCGGCCAGAAGAATTCCCACACCGAAACATCAAAGCTGCACGGCGTCTTCTGCAACACCACGTCGTCAGCGCGCAGCGGATAGCTGGCCTGCATCCAGCGCAGGCGGTTGACGATGGCGCGTTGATTCACCACCACGCCTTTTGGTTTACCGGTCGAGCCCGAGGTGTAGAGCACGTAAGCCGGGCGATTAGCATCCGCCTGCGGCAAAGAGTGGCGCGGCTGAATGTGTTCAGCGGCTAAGCCATCAAACATCATCAGCGTGCCAAACGTGGCGAAGCGGGTTTCCAGCGCGGATTCGGTGATCAGCACCCACGGCCGCGCATCTTCTACCATGTACGCCAGACGTTCATCGGGATAACCGATATCCAGCGGCAAATAGGCCGCGCCCGCCTGCAGGATGGCGGTGAGCGCGATGCTGAGGCGCACCGAACGCGGCAGCGCCACGGCGACGATATCGCCCGGCATCACGCCCGCTTCAATCAAGCGATCCGCCAGCAGCATGGCCTGACGCTGCATTTCGCCGTAGCTCAGACGATGCTCCATATCCATTAGCGCCAGCGCGTCCGGCGTGCGCGCCGCCTGCTGGGCAATCGCCTGTTGCAGGGTTTCATTTTCCAGCTGTACGCCGGTGTTGTTGACCCAGGCGAGCAGCGATTGCTCGGCCAGCGTTTGCAACTTCCACTGCGTCAGCGGCAGATCCGGCGTGCTGACCAGCTGTTGCAGCAGCAATAGCAGCCGCTCGGCCAGCCGTTCCGGCTCGCTGACGCAGTCGCGATACTCCATTAGCAGCGTCAGCTGTTCGCCCGGCAGCACCAGCAGCGTCAGCGGATAGTGCGTGTAACCACGATTGTGAATCGCTTCGCAGCGCACGGCGGCGTTGGCATCCAGCAGCGTTTGGTTGTCCGGATAGTTCTCCACCACCAGCAAGGTATCGAACAGCGTACCGGCACCGACCAACTGCTGAATCTCGGCGAGACCGAGGCAATCCTGCTCAACCAGCTGTATTTGCTGCGCCTGATGATCGGCGAGCTGCGCCAGCAATGGACGCTGATGATCGAAGCGCAGGCGCACCGGCAGCGTGTTGCTGAACAGGCCAACGTGCTGATCGATGCCGTCAATCTGACCAAAACGGCCAGAAACCGGCGCACCAAACACCACGTCTTGCTGGCCGCTGGCGACCGACAGCATCAAGCCCCACAATCCCTGCATCACGGTGTTCAGGGTTAAGCCGCGCGCCCGGCACAGCGCATAGAGTTCCCGCTCCAGCGTGGCATCCAGCGTAATGCGCTTCTCGTTGACCGCGCTGTCGGCGGCCTGCGGATAGAGCAGCGTCGGACGCACCTCTTGCAGACATTCCTGCCACTGCTGACGCGCTTCATTGCTGTCGCGCAGGCTGAGCTGACGCACAATGTCGGCGTAGCTGCTGCTGTGCGCGGGCAACGTTTGCTGGCGCAGCGCGCTGAGCAGATCGTTGAGGATTACCGGCGTTGACCAGCCATCCACCACCAGATGATGCGCGTTGAGCAGCAGCGTCCAGCGCATGCCATCGCGATGGGCGATCAGCGTGGCGTGCAGCATGATCGGTTGGCTAAACAGATCCTGCGCCAGCGCCTGATGCTCCAGCGCCACAATCTCATCATCGTCGGCTAGCTGATGCAGCGTCAGCGGCCAGCGCAATTCTGTTTCGGGTATCAGCTGCAGCGGCTGCAGGCTGAGTTCGGCGTCGAAGCGCGCCGCCAGCTGCGGATGGCGCTGTAACACCGCGTCCAGCGCGGTTTGTACCAATGCGGGGCTGATATCGCCGCTCAGTGTCAAGCGGGTTAACGAGTTATAGCTGCCTTGCTGCGCGGTGGTTTGTGCGTGGAACAGCAGACCTTTTTGCAGCGGCAACAGCGGCAGCGCATGGCTGAACGCGCCGTGACGCGCATGCAGCTGTTGCAGCAACGCATCATCGACGCCTTCCAGCGCCACCTCGGCGGCCACCAGCGTATTGGCGGCTTGCTGCGGCTGCTGTTGTGCCAGCGTCATCAGCGCCTGTGCGGCAGCGGCCATTGCCTGATGTAATTCGGTAATCGCTTCGGCGTTTAATACTCCATCCGCCCAGCTCCAGTTCAGCGCCAGCTGAGCAGCATGCGGCTGCTCTTCAACGAAGACGTTGAGTTCCAGCGCGTGCTGCAGCGACAGCGCCTCATCCTGCAGCACCGCAAAGGTGTCGCGGAACTGCTGCGCGGTGCGCTGTGGCGACCAGTCACCGCTGCGCTGCGTGAAGCGTCCAAGGTAGTTAAACAGCACCTGCGGCGCGTGTTGTGCCGCCAGTTTTTCCAGCGTCACACCGCGATGCGCATCGAGCCAGCGCAGCTGACCGTAGCCAATACCGCGATCCGGCACCGCTCGCAGCACCGCTTTTACCGCGCGTACACACTCATTGAGCGGCGCATGTGGATTGCCGGGCAACGGCAGCAGCACTGGGAATTCCGCCGTCAGCCAGCCGACGGTGCGCGCCAGATCCTGCTGAGCATGCAGTTCAGCACGGCCATGCGACTCCAGCGTGATGCGCTGCTGTGCGCTGCCGTTGAGTTGGCGCAGCGCCATCGTCAGCAATGTCAGCAGCAACTCTTCGCTGGTGGCGCGATAGTGCTGCGGCAGCGTGTTGAGCAGCGCATGCGTGGTGGATGCATCCAGCAGCGTGCGTTGATGCTGTTGACGATCGCCGGGCTGAATCGCCCGTTGACCGACAAGTGGCAGCGGCTCGGTCAACATCTGCTGCCAGAACGGTAACTCGCTGGCGCGCGCCGAAAGGTTCGCCAGTAGCGCGGCTGACCAGTCATGTAGCGAGGTTTCCTCGGCGGGGATCACCAGCGGCGTGTTATTGATCAGCGCGTCACCAGCCTGCTGCAGTTCTTCCAGCAATACGCGCCAGGAGACGCCATCAACAATCAGGTGATGCAGCGTCAGCACCAAACCACAGCTGATACCGTCTTGCTGTAGCAGCGTGGCGTGCAGCAGCGCACCGTTTGCCGGATCGAGCGTCTCAGCATCTTCGCTAAACGCCTGTTCCGCTGCGCGGTCGCGATCCTGCACCTTAAGCGCCCGCACGCGGGCAGGGCGCGTCGCCAGCGCTTCGCCGACAATCAGCTGATCGCCGCGCGTAAAGGCGTTGAGCGTCGGATGCGCCTGCGCCAGCTGATCGATCAACTGTTCCAGCTGTGCGAGGTGTAACTGCGGCGGCACAGACAGCAGCACGCCGTGAGCAAAGCGCGCGTTGATACCGGCTTGCGCATTGAACCAGTGCATAATCGGCAAGCCGCCAATCGCGCCCTGTTGCGCTACGCGCGCGCCGCTGTTGTGCTGCGCCAGCGGCTGCAAACCCCGTGCCATGCGTGCGGCGGTGCGTTCGGCGAAGATTTCGCGTGGACGCAGCAGATAACCGGCGCGACGTGCGGCGGTGCTGAGCCCCATTGCGGAGATGCTGTCACCGCCCAGCGCGAAGAAATCATCTTCCGCGCCGACGCTCTCCAGCCCCAGCAGGCTGGCAATCGCGTGGCAAATCAGCTGCTCCTGCGGCGTGCTGGCGGCGCGACTCTGGCTCTGCTGCGCCTGTTGCGGCTTCGGCAGTGCCTGACGATCAATCTTGCCGTTAACGTTGAGCGGCAACTCATCCATCACCATCAGCACCGCAGGCACCATGTAATCCGGCAGCTGCGTGGCCAGTTGCGCCAGCAAACGGGCATTGAGATCGGCATCGGCGCGCAGCGCGTCATCCTGCACCGAGCAGTAACCAATCAGGCGATGCGTGGCGCCTATCACTTCGGCGATCACCACGGCGGTGCTGACTTCCGGCAGCGCCACCAGCGCGTTCTCCACTTCACCAAGTTCGACGCGGAAGCCGCGCACTTTAATCTGGTGATCGGTACGCCCAATAAACGCCAGCTGTCCATCCTGACGCCAGCGCATCAGGTCGCCGCTACGGTACATCACATCGCCGTCGCGGAAAGGGTTAGCGACAAAGCGTCCGCTGGTGAGATCGGGACGGCGCAGATAACCGCGCGCGATGCCGGTTCCGGCGATATACAGCTCGCCAGCGCAGCCAATCGGCACCTGACGCAGCTGGTTATCCAGCAGATAGACTTCGCTGTTGCCCACCGGACGACCAATCACCGGCTGCGGTGACGCCATGACGCTGGCGCCCAGCGTATCGATGGTGTATTCCGACGGGCCGTAATAGTTGTGGATCTCCATCTGCTGCTGTTGCTGCATCAGCTTCCACAGCTTTGGCGTGGCCGCTTCACCGCCAATCATCACAAAAGAGGGGCGATGGTTATCGGCTTCCAGCAGGCCGCTGTCGATCATCTGCGAGAAGAACGACGGGGTGATATCCAGCAAGTCGACCGGCACCGCGTTCATCTGCTGAATCAGGCCCCACGCATCGCGGCGCAGCTCTTCGTCGAAGATATTCAGCTCGCAGCCCATCAGCATACAGAACAGCGGTTCCCATGAGGAATCGAACGAGAAGGAAGCGGTGTGACCAGCGCGCATGCGGCGCGGGCTGCTGGCGCTGAAGCGCGCAATCGCCGGGCCGAACAGATGCTCGCGGTGCGACAGGAACAGATTGAGCAAACCTTGATGGGTGCTCATCACGCCTTTCGGGCGGCCGGTCGATCCCGAGGTGTAGATCATGTAGGCCAGATCGTCGCCGCACAGTTGGGTGCCAGGTCGTGCGGTGGAATAATCGCTCAACGCAATCTGGTCAATCAGCAGATGCGGCAGCTCCGGCATTTGCGCCAGCGTGCTGGAGTGCGTCAGCAGCAGCCTGGGCTGCGCGTCATCGCACATCAGCGCCAGGCGTTCGCGCGGATAGTCGAGATCGAGCGGCATATAGGCCGCGCCGCTCGCCAGCACGCCGAATATTGCGACTAATGAATCTACTGAACGCGGAATACCAATCGCCACTACGTCGTCTGCTTGTAAACCGCGTGCGATCAGCAGATGTGCCAGTTGCATCGCGCGTTCGGCGAGCTGGCAATAGCTCAGGCTGCGCTCGCCGCACACCACTGCAGTTTGTTCGCCGTATTGCTCAGCGGCTTGCAGCAGGATATCGACGATGGTTCGGGTATCGGCAGGCGGCACGATGGTGGGTCCGGTCGACCAGCGTTGCAGATCGATCTGTTCCTGCGGTGCCAGTAATGACAGCGCACCCAGGCTCATGTCGGCATCCGCCGCGAACTGAGTTAGCAGATGGCTGATGCGATCGGCATGACGTTGTAGTGTTTGTGCATCGTAGCGGCGCGGGTTAGCCACCAGCGTGAGCTGCAATGCGCCATCGCGGAAGCCGACTTCAAACTCCAGATCGTCCACCGGGCCCATCGCCAGCGTGTGCGTTGGGGCGGGCTGGCCGTCGAATTGCAGATCGTCGTGGTAAACCTTGACGTTAATCACCGGGCCATACAGCGCCTGGCTGCTGCCGACCAGGCCGAGATCGCGGCGCAGCTGCTCTGCTTCATAGCGCTGATGGCGGCGCGCTTTGCGGATTTCGCCGTGCACCTGCTGCACCAGCATCGGTAATGTCATCTCATCGCTGGCGGT
This sequence comes from Pantoea sp. CTOTU49201, assembly GCF_032054795.1. Lineage (NCBI taxonomy): Bacteria > Pseudomonadati > Pseudomonadota > Gammaproteobacteria > Enterobacterales > Erwiniaceae > Pantoea > Pantoea sp. CTOTU49201. Next base: position 383 of record NZ_DAMBSA010000212.1, on the reverse strand, counting down.
GAAAATCAGCGGCAACACATTGACCACCGGGCCGAGCGTGGAAATCGCCGCCGAACCCATGCGGCGCATAAACGGGAAGCCAATCGACAAACGCTGGCTGTTGCTGAATCGCGCCAGATAGGCCACCAACAGCGCACTGACGATATCGCCTTCACTGCTGTCGGCCAGTTGCTGCTGCTGACGCAGCGTGGCCAGTTGCGGCAGCGTCACCTGACAGCTGATCGGACGATCGCCGTGATCGCTCAGGTTTTCGCTGGACAGCGTCAGGGTTTCTGGCAGATCCGCCGTGTAGCTTTGCCAGTGACTGGCGGAGCGGGCAAAAGCTGGCGAATCCTGCCACTGCTGAATCTCTTCAATCACCGTGGTGAACGGGGTAAACGGCG
>NZ_DAMBSA010000211.1:0-7961 GCF_032054795.1 Pantoea sp. CTOTU49201 | reverse complement strand
ACGTTGGCGGTATTCCGTATTGAGCAGGATAACGTTGGTCAGGCGATTAATGGCGTCTACTTGAGCGGCAACGAACAGGCTTATGCGCCGGCTAAAGGTGCAGTGAGTAAAGGTGCGGAGTTTGAGCTGAACGGGGCGCTAACGGATAATCTGCAGCTAACGTTTGGTGCCACACGCTACGTGGCGCGGGATAAAGAGGGACGTTTCAACAGCTATCAGCCGCAAACTTCCTTCAAACTGTTCACCCGTTATCAGCTACCAATGTTGCCGGATCTGACGGTTGGCGGCGGCATCAACTGGCAGAACCGCGTGTTTGAAGATGCCACCAATGCCAGCGGCAATACCGTGCGCGTTTATCAGGGCAGCTTCCCGCTGGCATCGCTGTTTGCGCGTTATCAGGTGACTAAGCAGGTGGCGGTGCAGGCGAACGTCGATAACCTGTTTGATCGCGAATATTACAGCTACATGAACAGCTACGTTTATGGCGCGCCGCGCAGTGTTTCGATGAGCGTTTCGTATCAGTTTTAATTAACCGTAGGGTCGCCATTCATGGCGATCCTTTCGAACATTCGCGCATTAATGCGCACTCATCAAACCTTGTTTTTATAATTGAAACTGATCTGCGAATTCTGTTCTTTCGGCAAGCGCCGCGCCTCTAAATAAACCGATTTCCAGTACGGATTATTTAGCGAAGAGCGCATCACGCCCTGACTCACCGAGGCGTGCAGGAATTGATGATCGGTGTCATAAAAGCCGACGTGCAGCTCGCGCTTAATGCGGAAGAACACTAAATCACCGGGTTGCAGATGCGCCTGATCCACCGGTTTGCCCATGGCAATTAACTCTTTGGTGGTGACGCGATCCATCGGAATATTGAAGCGATCTTTCAGCGTGCGCCAGACAAATCCCGAGCAATCGACGCCGGTTAATTGCGTACCGCCCCACTGATATTTGGTCCCTTCCCACGAATGCATTTGATCGTGCAGCGCGGCAATCACCGGAATTAAATCGGGCTGCTTGCCACCGTCAGCCGAGGTGTCACCGCTATCCTCTGCAGGCGCATGCGAAGACTTAGAAGAACAACCGGCCAAAGTAAAAAGAAACAGGCAGGCGATAACTTTGCTGGCGGCAGAATTGATCATGTGTTGGTGTTTTCGCTGAGGGAGACAGTGGTTAGAGATTTATACCGTAAAAAAGTTGCAGAAATAAATAGGCATGCGGTGAAATCTTTTATTTGCCGATTGTTTTTACCTAAGTTTACGCAACGGTAACATCTTGTATTTGATTTAAAAATCTATTTCCCGCGCTGCGCTTTTTCTGTGCAGGAGAATATTTGCGCTCCTGCACAGAATGGCATCAATTTCGACTTACAGCTGTACGTTTAATACTTGCCGGAAAAATTGGCGCTAATACGCTGCGCCAGATAATCCTTCGCGGAAATAGGCGGATATTTTTTCTCCGGACCTTCAATAATCACGTCTTCGTTCGCCTGGCAGAAAAACGCCAGGCTGTAGCGGGCCGGCACCGATTCACCCGGCAGCGGATTGCTGACGCGATGGAAATTCGACGGCAACTTGTCATCACTCCAGCGCATCAACATATCGCCGATATTACAGGTAATTAAGCCTTCCAGCGGCGCGATCGGCGTCCAGATTTGCTCCTCCATCTCTTTGCCCGGACACACCTGCAAACCGCCCTGCCCATCACGCTGGAACAGCAAAGTCAGGCAATCGAAATCGGTATGCGCACCCGCACGCCACGGGCCATCTGGCTCACCGCTGATGGCAAAGTAGTGCAGCATACGCAGCGTGCTTTGATAGGTTTCGCGCGAGGGCTCATGCGCTTTGGCAAAGAAGTCGTCGGGGAATCCCAGCTTCAGGGCAAAACAGGAGAGCAAGCGCATGCCCACTTCCCAGCACTGACGCTCGAATTTCAGTACATCATGTTGGAAGCCGGGCAAAGTGGCATCATCCGGCCATAACCCTTCCATGCGCGGACGTGTCATCTGATACGACTCTTTTTGGTCCGGTTTACCGGTGGAGGGACGAATCTGCGCGCGGTATTCCCAGCCGGCATTGCGGCTGAGTGGATGACGCGCTTTGTCACTTTGTGGCAGCGCAAAAAAGCGCTCGGCGTTAGCAAAAGCCGCATTGATGTCGTCGAGGGGAATACCGTGGCCGGAAACCTGGAAGAAGCCAATCTCAGTGGCGGCTTGCCACAGTTGATCGGCTATTTCCGCTTTACGTTGGTCGAAATCGGAGAGATCGATGATGCGCACATCACGCGCCGCTTCCACGCCGCGCGCGCCCATCCGCGATTCTTTTGCCAGTTCATGCATGTCATAAGTGGTCTTTTCCATTGGTGCACCTCGTTATTGAGCGATAACGGATGACCCACCCGCTGTGTGGCAGTCATCCCCGCGCCTGCTTTACGTGCAGGCGATCGAGCAATGACCCACCGGGTGAAACCACGGTTGACAGCTTCTACTCATTTTCAGTCAAGCAAAGCCTGTGCCAGCTCATGGTGCTTTGTAAATTCAACAAGTTAAGTAATCTTGCGCATCATGCCTGCACAACTTCGGTGCAAAAACGGGCGGTTTGCCTCATCAATGATCAGCTAATGAATCAAAATACCTGCACCTATAAGATTAAATATCTTACTTTCAGTTGGTTACACGAATGGCACGCGCTTTGCTAAATCCCCATTGAGTATAAGCGGTCAGCGTGACACAAGATTCACGCAGGACATTGCTCTACAGCTTTAGCTGTACCTCGTCAGGGGACGATGCGAATCACGCATCGTGAGCACGCCATGCGCCGCAATGCCCCTGATGACGACAACAAACTCAACGTTTATTGGGGGTTTTATGACAATGTCGCGTTTCCGTTTCTCGTTATTCGCTGCTCTGCTGAGCACCTCTGCCCTGTCGCACGCCGCCGACAAACTGGTATTACAAACCACCTGGGTTGCGCAGGCTGAACAAGGCGGCTATTACCAGGCGGTCGCCACCGGCATCTATAAAAAATACGGTCTTGATGTTGAGGTGCGCTCCGGCGGGCCGCAGCTGAATAACATGACGCTGCTGCTGGCGAATCGTGCTGATGTCATCGTCAGCTACGATCTGCAAGTGCTGCAGGGCGTTGAGCGCAACTTTCCGCTGAAAGCCATCGCCGCGCCGTTTCAGTTTGATCCGCAAGGTATTGTCACCCACGGCGATGTGAAGTCGCTGGATCAGCTAAAAGGGAAAACCGTGCTGGTATCAGCCAGCGGACAAGCCAGCTGGTGGCCGTGGCTGAAAGGTAAATATCAGCTGCAGGATGGTCAGGCGCGCCCTTACACCTTCAACATGCAACCCTTCCTCGCCGACAAAAATACCGCGCAGCAAGCCTACGCCACCTCTGAAGTGCAGCAAATTAAACAGGTGCAGCCGGACAGCAAATTCTATCTGTTTGCCGATTATGGCTACCCGGCGTACGGCGGCATTCTGGTGACGCGCGACGATTTACTGCAAAAAGAGCCGGACGTCATGAAGCGTTTTGTGGCGGCGTCGATGGAAGGCTGGCAATCCTATCTCGCCAATCCGGCGGCCGGTAATGCGCTGATCAAAAAAGAGAACCCGCAGATGACCGACGCGATACTTGCCTTCGGCGTGTCGCAAATGAAAGCGCTGCACTTGATTGACGGCGGTGATGCGGCGAAACAAGGTCTAGGCGTGATGACGGATAAGCGCTGGCAGGCAACGCGTGACTTTATGGTCAACGCCGGTCTGCTCAAAGCCTCCACCGACTGGCAGAGCGCGTTTAGCACGCAGTTTGTCGCACCGAAAGCGGAGTGAGTTGCTCATGAGCCAACTGTTAGTTAAACACTGCGCCGCGATTCTGACCGGCGACAAACAGCAACCGCGCAGTAGCGCGCGCGATATTCGCATCCGCGATGGCCTGATTACGGAAATGGGCGAGCTCGATGCTGCCGCTGATGAAACCGTGATCGACGCCCGCGATTGCGTGGTCTATCCCGGCTGGGTCAACACGCATCATCATCTGTTTCAATCGCTGCTCAAAGGCGAGCCGCAAGGTCTGAACCTGAGTCTGGGCGGCTGGCTGGCCGCGACGCCGTACCGCTTTCGTGGTGCCTTCGATGAACAGACATTTCGCATCGCCGCGCGCGTTGGCCTGGTTGAGCTGGTGCGTTCTGGCTGCACCACCATTGCCGACCATCATTATCTCTATTGGCCCGATATGCCATTTGATGGCGCAGAAATCCTGTTCGATGAAGCAGACAAGCTGGGCGTGCGCTTCGTGCTATGTCGCGGCGGTGCCACGCAAAGTCGCGGTTTAGAGAGCGACTTGCCCACCGCGCTGCGCCCGGAAAGCTTCGACAGCATGATGGCCGATGTCGATCGGCTGGTGGCGCGCTATCACCAACCGCAGGATAGCGCGATGCGCCGCATCGTGATGGCACCAACCACCACGTTGCACTCCACCACGCCGCAGGAACTGCGCGAAAGCGCGCGCCTGGCACGTCAGCTCGGCATTCGGCTGCACAGCCATCTGTCGGAAACCGTCGATTTCCTCGACGCCGCACGCGCTAAATTCGGTATGACGCCGCTGCAGTTTTGCGCCGAACACGACTGGATTGGCGACGACGTATGGTTTGCGCATCTGGTGAAACTGCTGCCGGAAGAGATCGCCATGCTGGGCGCGGCGGGCAGCGGTATCGCGCACTGCCCGCAGAGTAACGCGCGTCTCGGCAGCGGTATCGCTGACCTGGTGGCGATGGAGCTCGCGGGCGTGAAGATCTCGATTGGCGTCGATGGCGCGGCCTCGAATGAGGCGGCGGATATGCAAAGCGAAACCCACGCCGCCTGGCAGCTTCAGCGCGCACGCAAAGGCATGCTGGCGCAGCCGCGCTATGCCGGTGGCACTTTTGAAGGCGGTGGCGATGCCGCCAGCATCGAAGATGTGGTGCGCTGGGGCACATCCGGCGGCGCGCAGGTCTTGGGCTTGAACACCGGCCGCCTTGCACCCGGCATGGCCGCCGATATTGCCGTCTATCGGCTCGACGATCCGCGCTATTTTGGCCTGCACGATCGCGCCATTGGCCCGGTGGCCAGCGGCGGACGCGCCAGTTTAAAAGCACTGATCTGCGCAGGAAAAGTGTTGATGCAGGATGATGTGATAGCCGGGATGGATTTGGCGGAACTGGGCCGCGACGCTGCGCAAGCGGTAAAAACCTTGCAGCAGCGCGCGGCGATGTAACAGAGTTAAGCCGCTGCGTCTTTCTTGCGCAGCGGTGATTCCGGCAGAAACAGCGACAGCACAAAGGCCAGCAACATCACGCCCGCTGCCATTTGAAAGGCTGAGTGCACCGCATCGCCAAACACCTGTAAATAGGCTTGCTGCACATCATGCGGTAAACGATGCACCGCTTGCGGATCGAGCGCACGCGGCAACTCTTTGCCCTGCTCCACCAGCGTGGTCAGCCCTGATTTCAGCACCTGACTGAACACCGCGCCAAACAGCGCCACGCCAATCGAGCCACCCACCGAACGGAACAGCGTGACCGACGACGTCGCGACGCCGATGCGATCGGGCGTCACGGTGTTCTGCACCGCCAGCACCAGCACCTGCATCACCATGCCCATTCCCATGCCCAATACACAGGCAAACAGGTAGATATGCCACAGCGGCGCATCGATGGTTAGCGTGGTGAGCAGCGCCATACCGATGGTCGCCAGCAAGGTACCAAAAATCGGGAATAGCCGATATTTACCGGTGCGGCTAATAATGCGTCCGCTGACGATGGAGGTGATCAGCAATCCGCCCATTAGCGGCAGCAGTTGCAAACCGGCTTCAGTGGGCGTGGAGCCTTTTACCACCTGCAGATAGAGCGGTAAAAACGTCACGCTGCCAAACAGCGACATGCCGACAATAAACGCCATCAAACTGGCGAGCGAGAAGCTGCGATTGCGGAACAGCGACAGCGGAATAATCGGTTCCCAGGCGCGGCGCTCCTCATAAATAAAGCCGATCACGCCGATCACACCAAATGCCAGAATGCACCACAGCAGCGGATCGGACCATTCACGTAACGTGCCGCCTTCGCTGGTAAACAACGTAATGCCAACCAGCGCCAGACTGAGAAACACCGCGCCCGGATAGTCGATTTCATGCGGCTTGCGCTTGTTGTCGGTCTTGAACACCGCATTGATGATCACCAGCGCAAACAAACCGAGCGGCAGATTGATGTAGAAAATCCAGCGCCACGACGCATGTTGCACGATAAAACCGCCCAGCAGCGGACCAATCACGGTCGCAAGACCGAATACTCCACCAAACAGGCCCTGATATTTACCGCGATCTTGCGGTGGAATCACATCGGCGACCGCCGCCATACTCACCACCATCAAACCGCCGCCGCCTAAGCCTTGCAGCGCGCGGGTGAAAATCAGCTGCTCCATATTCTGCGCCAGACCGCACAGCGCCGAGCCGATCAGGAATAGAATCACCGAGATTTGCAGCACGGTCTTACGGCCAAACAGATCGCCAAACTTGCCGTACAGCGGCACGACAATGGTGGAAGCCAGCATATAGGCGGTGACGATCCACGACAGGCGATCGAGCCCGCCCAGTTCGCCGACGATAGTCGGTAATGCAGTGGAGACGATGGTTTGATCCAGCGCCGCCAGCAGCATGACCAGTAATAAAGCGCTCATTAGCAGGCGGACGGAAGGAGGATTCTCCTGCCCGCTGCCTGACTGCGGCGCGAGTGTTTGGGGTTTCATAACAGACACCAATTGAAATTAATTAAATACCCAATTAATATTGATCGCAGTCTGACACGAATCAAGTGAGCGAGTAAAGATGACCGCACGAAAAGTCCCTGCTGACGAAATGGCCAACGCGGCTAAACCTCGCCGTCCTGGCCGCCCACGCGGTGGCGCCATCAACTTACAGCAGCGCGAACTGCTGCTCGATATCACCCTGGCGCTGTATGCCGAAAACGGCATCGGCGAAACCTCGCTCAACGCGATTGCGCGTAAAGCGGGCGTCAGTCCGGCGATGCTCAATTACTATTTTCAGTCGCGTGAATCGCTGCTGGATATCGTGGTTGAGGAGCGGTTTTTGCCATTACGCCAGCGATTAGTGGCGCACTTCATCAATGACCCGCGTGACCCTGTCACCACATTCAGTGCCTTCATCCGTGAAGTGGCCGATATCGTTACCACACACAACTGGTTCGCGCCGCTGTGGATGCAGGAAGTAATGCAGGGTGAAGGCGGTTTAGGTCAGCACATCAAAAAACGCTTTGGTCACGGCGAACGCGATCAGGTGAAAAAGCTGATTGAAGGCTGGCAGCAGCAAGGATTACTCAACCCAGACCTGGAGCCACAACTGCTGATGACCTCGATTCTCAGCCTGGTGCTGGTGCCCTTCACCCGCTTTGCCAACGATCCCGCTTATAACCGTGAAATCATTGTTCAGCATACGTTGAGTTTGTTTTGCAAGGGCATTCAGCCCAATCCGTAGGGTCGCCATTCATGGCGGAATGCTCGTCACTTAAGCGTCTTTCGGTCACCATAAATGGCGACCCTACAAAGGATTGGCGCGTTTTTCGTAGGGTGCGCATTCATGCGCACCTGCATACATAGGCAAATTAATGTTTAACTGAGCAGCATTACGCCATGAATGGCGAACTGGAGTTAAGCATCTTTATCCTATGCAAAGGATAAGTCTGCCTTTATCCCCCACAAAGGATAATCCCGACTTTTATTTCGACTCCAAACGAGAATAAGCGATGATTTACAGTCCGCGCCAACTTGCAAATCACGTCACACTGATTCGTCAAAAAAACCAATGGATGCAAAGTAATTGGCGAAAAAATTCGGACTCAAGCAATCCACCTAGCACGCCTGCAAAAAATAATTTTCCACCTCACCGAAACTTTCCTCTCTGCTCCTG
>NZ_DAMBSA010000210.1:0-7986 GCF_032054795.1 Pantoea sp. CTOTU49201 | reverse complement strand
ATGCCGATGTGGCGGTGATCACCAGCATCGCGCTGGATCACACCGATTGGCTGGGTCCGGACCGTGAAAGTATCGGCCGGGAAAAAGCCGGCGTGTTCCGCGCAGGTAAACCGGCCATCGTCGGTGAAGCCGATATGCCGGGCACCATCGCGGATGTTGCGGCGGAGAAGGGCGCAGTATTGTTGCAGCGCAATCGCGACTGGCAGTGGCTGCAAACCGGTGCCAGCTGGATGTTGCAGGATGCGCATGGCGAGCTGCGTGATTTACCGCTGCCGCAGGTGCCGTTAGCCAATGCCGCCACCGCGCTGACTGCGCTGCGTGCGTCGGGTTTAACGGTGAGCGAAGCGATTATTCGTCAGCATCTGCCGCTTGCGATTCTGCCGGGGCGTTTCCAGACCGTCAGCGAAGCGCCGCGCGTGATCCTCGATGTGGCGCACAATCCGCATGCCGCTTATTATCTGGCTTCACGTCTGGAAGAAGAGCCACATAGCGGTGAAGTGCATGCGGTGGTCGGGATGCTGCACGACAAAGATATCGCGGGAACGTTGGCGGCGCTGGCGCCTCAGGTTGACCGCTGGTACTGCGCGCCGCTCGACGGCCCGCGCGGTGCCTCCGCCGATGAGCTCCTCGCTCATCTGGATGGTGGCGTGGCTTACAGCAACGTTGATGCGGCCTGGCAAGCGGCGCGTCAGCAGGCGCGTCCCGAAGATGTGATTCTGGTGTGTGGCTCTTTCCACACCGTAGCGCAGGTTATGGAATCGATGGCAGCGGAGAACGGCAGTGGCAAGTAAGTTCCAAAATCGCTTAGTCGGTACGGTCATTCTGGTGGCGATTGGTGTCATCGTGTTGCCCGGCCTGCTGGACGGTAAGAAGAAGCATTATAAAGAAGAGTTCGCCGCCATTCCGCTGGTGCCAAAACCGGACGATCAGCAGGATAGCGAAATGGTGCCGCCGGTGACGCAACCCTTACCGGCGCAGCCGCCGGAAGGGGCGGGCGCGGCACAAAATCAGAACGGCGGTAAGACCGCCACCAACGGCAGCGAGCAGCCAACGCAGAATAGCGAGCCAAGCGTGGTGACGCCGCCGCCGGTGCATCAGCAAGTGCAGCCGAAACCGGTTGAACAGCCGAAGCCAAAACCGGTCGAGCAGCCGAAACCGAAGCCGGTTGAACAGCCGAAGCCAAAACCGGTTGAGCAACCGAAGCTGAAGCCTGTTGAGCAGCCGAAGCCGGTTGAACAGCCAAAACCGGTGGAAACGCCGAAGCAAAGTGAACCTGCAGCGCCAGCCGGTCAGGCGTTTGTGGTACAGCTCGGTGCGCTGAAGAACGCGGCGAAAGTGAGTGAGATTGTGGCACAACTGCGGCTTTCCGGTTATCGCGCCTTCACCGTGCCGTCAACGCCGGTGCAGGGACAAATCACCCGTATTTACGTCGGTCCGGACGCGAACAAAGCGAAGCTGCAAGGCTCGCTGAGTGAGCTGCAAAGCATCTCCGGCCTCGGTGGTGTGGTGAAACCGTATAGCGCCAGATAAAGTGCTGATAAGCCGCGCCGATAACAGAAAAAGGCGCGGCTTTACAAAAAATTTGTAGCGAAGCGCGGCAATAAAATCATTGAATATCAGTGGATTAAATCCCTGATAATACACAGGGCGACGAAAGTTTTTTTCATCGCCCTTTTTGCGGAAACAGAACCGGAAAACCCTACGCAAACGTTTTCTTTTTCTGTTAGAATGCGCCCCGAACTGGATGCAGGGGTGCGATAGCACTGGGCTGGAAGAGTTCATGATCTGGATTGATTACGTCATTATTGCGGTAGTTGGTTTTTCGGCTCTGGTCAGCCTGATTCGTGGGTTTGTCCGGGAAGCCTTATCTCTCGTTACCTGGGGATGCGCGTTTTTTGTCGCCAGTCATTATTACGCCTACCTTGCAGTCTGGTTTACCGGTTTTAGCGACGAACTGGTGCGCAACGGCATCGCCATCGCGGTGTTATTCGTTGCTACCCTGATTGTGGGTGCCATCGTCAACTATGTCATCGGCTCGCTGGTTGAAAAAACTGGCTTGTCGGGAACCGACAGGGTGTTGGGAGTCTGTTTCGGGGCGTTGCGTGGCGTGCTGATCGTATCTGCTATGCTGTTCTTCCTCGATACATTCACCGGCTTTTCGAAAAGTCCGGACTGGCAACAGTCGCAACTTATCCCCGAATTCAGTTACATCATCAGGTGGTTTTTCGATTACCTGAAAAGTACGTCGAGTTTTTTACCCCGGTGACACCATCGGGCGTGCGGCTAATGAGGAAAAGACAATATGTGCGGTATTGTTGGTATCACCGGTTTTATGCCAGTAAACCAGTCAATCTATGACGCGTTAACGGTGCTTCAGCACCGCGGGCAGGATGCCGCCGGCATTTGTACCATCGATGCTATTAACTGCTTCCGTTTGCGTAAGGCTAACGGCCTGGTCAGCGATGTGTTCGAAGCGCGTCACATGCAGCGTTTGCAGGGCAACATCGGCATTGGCCATGTGCGCTACCCAACAGCAGGCAGCTCCAGCGCCTCTGAAGCGCAGCCTTTCTACGTGAACTCCCCTTACGGCATCACGTTGGCGCATAACGGCAACCTGACCAACGCCCACGAACTGCGTAAACAGCTGTTCGAAACGGGTCGCCGTCACGTCAATACCACCTCAGATTCCGAAATCCTGCTGAATATCTTTGCGCAGGAGCTGGACCGTTTTCAGCACTATCCGCTGGAAGCTGACAACATTTTTGCTGCGGTGGCGGCGGTGCATCAGCAGGTGCGCGGCGCTTACGCAGTGGTTTCAATGATTATCGGACACGGCATGGTCGCCTTCCGCGATCCCAACGGTATTCGTCCGCTGGTGCTGGGCAAGCGCGTTATCGCCGATGGCCGCACCGAATACATGGTGGCGTCAGAGAGCGTGGCGCTGGATACGCTGGGCTTCGAGTTCATTCGTGACGTAGCACCTGGCGAAGCGGTGTACATCACCGAGCAGGGCCAGCTCTCGACGCGTCAGTGCGCCGAGAACCCGAAAACCAATCCATGCCTGTTCGAGTACGTCTATTTTGCTCGTCCGGATTCGTTCCTCGACAAAATCTCGGTGTACAGCGCGCGCGTGCGCATGGGCACCAAGCTGGGCAACAAAATTGCCCGCGAGTGGGAAGATCTGGATATCGATGTGGTGATTCCAATTCCGGAAACCTCCACTGATATCGCGCTGGAAATCGCACGCATCCTCGACAAGCCGTATCGTCAGGGCTTCGTGAAAAACCGCTACGTTGGCCGCACCTTTATCATGCCAGGACAGCAGCAGCGTCGCAGCGCGGTTCGCCGTAAGCTGAACGCCAACCGCGCTGAGTTCCGTGATAAGAACGTGTTGCTGGTGGATGACTCCATCGTACGCGGCACCACGTCTGAGCAAATCATTGAGATGGCACGTGAAGCGGGCGCAAAAAAAGTGTATCTCGCCTCGGCGGCACCGGAAATTCGTTTCCCGAACGTGTATGGCATCGATATGCCAAGCGCCACCGAACTGATTGCACACGGCCGTGAAGTGGATGAGATTTGCCAGCTGATCAAAGCCGATGCGCTGATTTTCCAGGATCTCAACGATCTGATTGAAGCGGTTCGTGAAGAGAACCCGGATATCGCCAACTTTGAGTGCTCGGTATTCAACGGCATCTACGTCACCAAAGACGTCGATCAACAGTACCTTGAGTATCTGCAGTCGCTGCGTAATGACGATTCTAAAGCCATCGCGCGTCAGACTGAAGTGGAAGGGCTGGAGCTGCACAACGAAGGCTAAGCCCGCGGTTGTGGCAGAGTAAAAGCAGGGCGGGCGCAATCCCGCCCTGTTTGTTTTTGTATTTTTGTTCAGCGAGCCGCTATCATTGCCGCAATCTGAACCTGCAAGGCTGAATTATGAAACGACTGATCATTGGCATTTCCGGCGCCAGCGGCGCGATCTACGGCGTGCGCATGTTGCAAGTGCTGCAACCGCTGGCGGAGGTGGAAACCCATTTGGTGATCAGCCCCGCCGCGCGGCAAACGCTGGCGCTGGAGACCGATTTCAGCCTGCGTGAAGTGCAAGCGATGGCCGATGTGGTGCATGACGTGCGCGACATCGCCGCCAGCATCTCATCAGGATCCTACAAAACCCTCGGTATGGCGATTGCGCCGTGCTCGATGAAAACGCTGTCGGGCATTGTGCACAGCTACAGCGACAGCTTGCTGACCCGCGCCGCAGACGTGGTACTGAAAGAGCAGCGTAAGCTGGTGCTGTGCGTGCGTGAAACGCCGCTGCATCTGGGACATCTGCGCATGATGACCACCGCAGCGGAACTGGGCGCGCTGATTATGCCGCCGGTGCCGGCGTTCTATCACCGTCCGCAATCCATCGGTGATTTAGTCGATCAAACGGTGAATCGCGTGCTCGATCAGTTCGATATTGAGCTGCCAGAAGATCTTTTCACTCGCTGGAGTGGCGCATAATGGTGCATTAATGCACTGCTCGTGTGCAAATTCGCGTGTGCGATCACTCTTCGTGCATCTTGTGCACCAAAAGTTAACAATGTCGCTTTTTCTTCCTCACACCGCTGTTATATTTCCCTCACAAACTAAGTGCTTGCGCCGCTAACCGGCGCAGTATTTAGCGCGCATGCGCAGCGTTTAGCCAATTCGCATAACTGGCATGAAACCTGCACAGCTTACAGCGCAAACCAACACATCACGCACCACATAACAATAAGCACTTCACTTGAGGGTTACCTATGAAAAAGCGAGTTCTGGCTCTTTCTCTGATGCTGACAATGGTAAGTAGCGCGAGCGTCTTCGCCGCTGTACCGCAGTCGCTGCGCATCGGAACTGACCCGACTTATCCGCCATTCGAATCCAAGAACGCGCAAGGTCAGCTGGTTGGCTTTGATATCGATCTGGCGAACGAAATTTGTAAGCGTATCAAGACTAAATGTACTTATGTGGAAAGTGATTTCGATGCGCTGATCCCGTCGCTGAAAGCGAAGAAGATCGACGCCATTATCTCTTCTCTGTCAATTACCGAAAAGCGTCAGGAAGAGATCAACTTCTCTGAAAAACTGTACGCCGCCAACGCACGCTTAGTGGCACCGAAAGGCTCAACGCTGCAACCGACCATTGAATCGCTGAAAGGCAAAAACATCGGTTTGCTGCAGGGCACCACCCAGGAAACTTATGCAAAAGAGTACTGGCAGCCAAAAGGTGTCACCGTTACGCCTTACGCTAACCAGGATCTGGTGTATCAGGATCTGAATGCCGGTCGTATTGATGCTGCGTTCCAGGACGAAGTGCAGGCGAGCGAAGGCTTCCTGAAACAGCCTGTTGGCGCTAAGTACGCTTTTGCGGGTCCAGCGGTTAAAGATGAAAAAGTCTTTGGCGTGGGTACCGGCATGGGCCTGCGTAAAGATGACGCAGACCTGAAAGCGGCGATCGATAAAGCCTTTAACGAGATGCGTAAAGACGGCACTTACGACAAAATTGCCAAGAAGTACTTTGATTTCAACGTGTACGGCGATTAATTATCCTGTTTCCTAATCCTGGTCTGTGAAATGCAGGAAGGTTGCACATAAGTATTCACTCCGGGCGCTTACATATGTAAACTGCCCGGCTTCATACGCTTGCCGCCATCCATCCTGCGATTCAAATTTCCTGGTTAGGACTGTCCGTCAGTTGGGCAGCGTTTGTAATTTACCCTCACGACAGGATTGAACCCATGTTGTATGGCTATTCCGAAGTAATCCTCAAGGGCACCCTTGTGACGCTGGAGCTGGCACTCAGTTCCGTGTTGCTGGCGGTGGTGCTCGGCTTAATTGGCGCTGGCGCCAAACTTTCCCGCAGTCGCCCGCTGGCGATGCTGTTTGAAGGCTACACCACCTTAATCCGCGGTGTGCCTGATTTGGTGTTGATGCTGCTGATCTTCTACGGTCTGCAGATCGCGCTGAATACTCTCACCGATGCGCTGGGACTGGCGCAGTTTGATATCGATCCGATGGTCGCCGGTATCATCACGCTCGGCTTCATTTACGGCGCTTACTTCACCGAAACCTTCCGTGGTGCATTCCTGGCGGTGCCTAGAGGGCAGATCGAAGCGGCAACCGCGTTTGGTTTCACCGGCTCGCAAACCTTCCGTCGCATTCTGTTCCCGGCCATGATGCGCTTTGCGCTGCCGGGCATCGGCAACAACTGGCAGGTTATTCTCAAAGCCACGGCGCTGGTTTCGCTGCTGGGGCTGGAAGATGTGGTGAAAGCCACGCAGCTGGCTGGCAAAAGTACCTGGCAGCCGTTCTACTTCGCCATTGTGGCGGGTGTGATTTATCTGGTGTTTACCACGCTGTCGAACGGCGTGCTGTGGTGGCTTGAACGTCGCTACACGGTGGGAGTGAAAAGGGCAGAGCTATGATTGAGATTATTCAGGAGTATTGGAAACAGCTGCTCTGGACCGATGGTTACCGTTTTACCGGCATCGCGATTACGCTGTGGTTATTGATCATCTCGGTGGTGATCGGCGGTTCGCTCGCCGTGCTGCTGGCGATTGCGCGCGTCTCCTCTAACCGCTTTATCTCCACGCCGGTTTGGCTGTTCACCTACGTGTTTCGCGGCACGCCGCTGTATGTGCAGCTGCTGGTGTTCTACTCCGGCATGTACACGCTGGAAGTGGTGAAAGGCACTGAGCTGCTGAACGCCTTCTTCCGCAGCGGACTGAACTGTACGCTGTTGGCGTTCACGCTGAATACCTGCGCCTATACCACCGAAATCTTTGCCGGTGCGATTCGTTCGGTACCGCACGGCGAAATCGAAGCGGCGCGCGCCTATGGTTTCTCGCCGTTTAAATTGTATCGCTGCATCATTCTGCCTTCGGCGCTGCGCACTGCGCTGCCGGCGTACAGCAATGAAGTGATCCTGATGCTGCACTCCACCGCGCTGGCGTTTACCGCAACGGTGCCGGATCTGTTAAAAATCGCGCGCGATATCAACTCGGCCACCTATCAGCCGTTTACCGCGTTTGGCATCGCTGCGGTGCTGTATCTGATTATCTCTTACGGGCTGATTAGCTTGTTCCGCAAAGCTGAACAACGCTTCCTGGCGCACGTAAAACCTTCTTCATCGCATTGAGTATCACTATGGCTGACAATAAATTAAGCGTTACCGAACTGCACAAACGTTACGGTGAACATGAAGTTCTGAAAGGCGTATCGCTGCAGGCGAATGCCGGCGATGTGATCAGCATTATTGGCTCGTCCGGTTCCGGAAAAAGTACCTTCTTACGCTGCATTAACTTCCTCGAGAAACCGAGCGAAGGCACCATTGTGGTCAACAACCAGCAGATCAATCTGGTGCGCGACACCGATGGCCAACTGAAAGTCGCGAACAAAGAGCAGCTGCGTATGCTGCGTACGCGCCTGACGATGGTGTTTCAGCACTTCAACCTGTGGAGCCACATGACGGTGCTGGATAACGTCACCGAAGCGCCGATTCAGGTGCTGGGGCTGAGCAAGGCGGAAGCGCGTGAGCGGGCGATTAAGTATCTGGATAAAGTCGGCATTGATGCGCGTGCACGTGCCAAATATCCGGTGCATCTCTCTGGCGGTCAGCAGCAGCGCGTGTCGATTGCGCGGGCGTTGGCGATGGAGCCCGAAGTGTTGCTGTTTGATGAACCCACTTCTGCGCTTGATCCGGAGCTGGTCGGCGAAGTGCTGCGCATCATGCAGAAGCTGGCGGAAGAGGGCAAAACCATGGTGGTGGTGACGCACGAGATGGAGTTTGCTCGTCACGTCTCTAATCACGTGATTTTTCTGCATCAGGGCAAGATTGAGGAACAAGGTTCGCCGGATGAGCTGTTCGGTAACCCGAAAAGCCCACGATTGCAGCAGTTTTTGAAGGGATCGTTGAAGTAGTTGCAGGTCACCATAAATAGTGACCCTACGGCCTAAGGTGCGC